>PMNJ01000144.1:56419-64949 GCA_003162595.1 Bacteroidales bacterium
ACAAAGATTATGAAAAGATCATTACAATGCTCGAAAAATTCGATAAGCTCATTGCAAAATCGGATGCCAACATTTTAATCAAAGACCTTTAGCTTTGTTTACGGATACCTTTTTATCCTTTAGTTTTTTTGAATGATAGTTTTCAACAAAGTTTATAAAATCAGCGAATGACTCCCATTCATTAAACAGGTAATGTGGAAGTTGCAGAACAATATTTTTTGTGTCCTTCTCTTTTTCCCAATAACCTTCGAGATTTTTTGAAGGAAATACCCTGTCTATTTCACTTGTTACAGCATAATCCCATTTGAAACCAGGTTCTTTTTGTTCCATAATGCGGTTATATAGCCAACGAAGTTCATCGTGCAGGGATTTGAGCGTTCTGTGAGGAACCCTGTCAATGTTTGACTGATAAGATTTTTTGTCGCCAAACATCCTGAAATAGAATTTACCGATGTTTTCTTCTGTAATATTATTAAGCGTCCCTTCAAATACATTAAGCGGTATACCATACATATCATCTGCAGGGACTGGAGTTCCATTTACTGCTATTGTCACATCGGGTTTTATTCCTGTTTTCGGTGATAGATATTCAGCTGCCCAGACACCAAGGGACCATCCAATAAGGGTAATTTTTTCATAGGTCTTCATTTCCGGAAGAACAAGCGCTTCATCTGCAGAATAATTATAAAAAAGAATAAAATCAAACTCGTCGTTGCAAAGAGGGGTGAAGACATTTTCGTCTGTCCCCCAGCCTCCATATAATACAACGAGATGATTATTCTTTTCCCTTCGTCTGATATAGGTCTTCATTATACTCTATACAGGTAATTGATAAAAACATTCAGCTATCCCCATTTACTGAAAGAAAGCAAAGATAGTCTAATTATCATGAATAACGGTTAATTTTTACATTGCCCCAAAGGTGGCAATATATGAATAGGGGATAAGTACATCTGAAATTGAAAGAAGGAGTAGAACTTTGGTAACAGGCAAAAAAAATAAGAGGAGGAAGGGTGGTTGTGAGAATCAGGAGCGGGCTTTATTAATGAGATAATTCCCGTGTCTACTGTCTGATAAAAGGATGGAACCATGGTTAGCTGGCGCTATTCCTCAGGTTCCTGATGTGAAAGTCAATGTCTGCAATACAATCCTGTTGATTTTCACTCCCAACCCTTGCTCATCTCCTCTTAATACCAATAGCATGAGCTTGGAAACAAATTTATACATTAAAATGATTAAATCAAATTAATCTGAAAAAAATATCAGATGCATATGTTAATAATTGATAAATTATTGCTTATTTTTATAGTATCCGATCAAAATTGATAGCTTTTGTCATGGTAGCTGAACTTGAAAAAATACTTTATGATGATGGAGGCGGATTCAGAGCTGCATACATCAACGATACAGGTGGCTTATGGCATTTTCATCCTGAATATGAGCTTGTTCTGAATATTAAGAGCAACGGAACACGGATTGTTGGGGATAGTGTTGAGTTGTTTGATCAGTATGATATGGTACTGATAGGCGGAAACATCCCTCACTGCTGGAATTATTACAGGCAGAATAATACTCTTCCTGATAATCATGGTATAGTGGTTAACTTTAAACTTGAATCTATCGGCGATTCATTATTATCACAACATGAANNTGCGCTGTCTTAAAGATCTTCTTGGTGAAGCCGACAGAGGACTGGTTTTTTCAGTGGATGATTCGAAGAAAGCTGAGAAATACCTGGTACAAATGATTAATAATAAAGGTATTGATAAAATGATTGACTTTTTCAATATCATTAAAGTCCTGTGTTCTTCTGAGAAAAGAGCCTTCCTTTGCTCAGAAAACTATAAACTTGCATTTGACGAAAGAGGAAACAAAAGGATGTCTGATGTGTATACTTATATAAGGGAAAACTATTTTAAAGCTATTCCACTTGAAAAAATTTCAAAAATTGCAAAAATGAGTCCCTTTGCATTCAGCAGATATTTCAAGAAAAACTGCGGTGCAGGCTTTATTGAGTACCTTAACAGGGTCAGGACAAATAAAGCATGTTACCTGTTGAGGGAAACGGAATACCCGGTGCATGATATAGCTATGGAATGCGGTTTTGCAAGTATTTCAAATTTCAACAAGCAATTCCGTAAGACTGAAGGCATATCCCCCAGAGATTTCAGGGCACAATTCAAATAATGTCCTGTAAATTGTTATTAATTATAATGAGTATCGGTTTTCAATAATAAGTTATTTTAAATGGCTAAATATCAATTATTTAATAACATGAACTCACCCCAACCCCTCTCTGCTTCGCAAAGAGGGGCAAAACGCTGCACTCCTCCTTCTTTTGCCTGCAAGAGAAGGGGGTCGGGGGGATGAGTACATGAAGAACGATAAATGATTTAGTCTATTATTATTCATTCCTGATAGTCATATTAATTATTTCTATTAACCATATTACTTATAATTATGGCAATGACATTGCTTGAGAAAATACTTTCTTCACATTCAAAATATGAAGTTGTTCAGCCGGGTGAGATTGTAGATATTGAGATCGACTTTAGAGTTGCACGCGATTTCGGAGGAGCTAACGTGGTTAAAAACCTTAATGATTTCGGATTAACAGTTAAAGATCCTGATAAAACTTTTTTCACCTTTGACTGCAATCCTACTGGATCTGATCAGAAATACGCAGTTAATCAGCATACATGCCGTCTCTTTGCACGTGAACAAGGAATTAAAGTATATGATATTGATGCAGGGATAGGTACACATATCCTGATAGACGAGGGATATGTTTACCCGGGCTCAACGGTTGTTTCAACAGATTCACATGCGAATATTCTTGGCGCAATAGGAGCCTTCGGACAAGGGATGGGCGATATGGATATTGCCGCTGCCTGGCATAATGGTAAAGTCTGGTTTAAAGTACCGGCATCAGTAAAAATTAACTTCGATGGGAAAATTCCGGATAATGTGAGTTCCAAAGACATAATCCTTAATCTTCTTAAAATATTCGGAGCAAACTCCCTTCTGGGTTACTCAATTGAGATCTATGGCCCTTCTGTTGACAATCTTGACCTTGATGACAGGATCACTATTTCTTCCATGGCAACTGAAATGGGAGCTATTATTATTCTTTTTCCTCCTGCAAAAGCAATTATAGATTATTGTTCATTGCGGTCAAAAACAAAATTTGAACCCATTTTCGCTGACGATAATGCAAATTATGAAAAGGTATTCACTATTGATGTAACTGCTTTTAAACAAATGGTTTCACTTCCAGGAGAACCTCATAATACTATAAATGTAACAGAGGTTGCCGGAATAAAAATAGATTCTGCATTCATTGGAAGTTGTACAAATGGCAGAATGAATGATATGAGGAAGGCTGCGTCTATCCTTAAGAACAGGAAGATAGCTCCGGGGGTTGTCTTGAAAATTGTTCCGGCTACCGATGAAATATGGAAACAGTGCCTGACCGAGGGATTGATCAATATCTTTAAAAAGGCGGGAGCTCTGGTTTCAAATGCCGGATGTGCAGGTTGTGCAGCCGGACAGGTGGGGCAGAACGGCCCGGGCGAGATTACAATAAGCACAGGGAATAGAAATTTTTCAGGTAAGCAGGGCAAAGGCAGTATGTATCTTGCATCTCCCGAAGTTGTTGCAGCATCAGCTCTGGCAGGATGTATAACTACCTTTGATAATATACCCGAAAAGCCTTTTTTATTTGTAAGACAAGAAAAGACTTCAGATGCTAAGACAAAAGATAAGCTGATTAAAAAACCGCATAAAAAAATCACCATAATAGAAGGGAGAATATGGCTTATCCCTAAAGATAATATTGATACTGATATGATTTTTCACAACCGGTATCTGGCAATTACCGATGTGAACGAAATGGGTCAATATACCTTTGATAATCTTAAAGGGTTTGAAGATTTTTCAAAAAAGGCTAAAACCGGAGATATTATCATTACAGGGAAAAACTTTGGCTGCGGAAGCTCCAGGCAGCAGGCAGTTGACTGTTTCTCTGCTCTTGGTATTCAGGCAATAATTGCTGAATCCTTTGGCTCTATTTATGAAAGAAATGCCATAAATGCTGCATTCCCTATTCTCCTCTGCAAAGAACTATCCGGTCTGGATTTGAATAATGGTGACTCAATTAAAGTCGATTTAAAAACCGGACAAATTGAAAACCTTAAAAATAAAAAGATTATAAAGGCAGAGCCATTCTCAGATGTTCAGTTGGATCTTTACCAGAAAGGCGGCTTACTGGGAAAATAAAACGCTGATATTAAAAGCGTTATGTCGTTATCTCGTCATTGCATATGATGTCCCGCATTTAGGGTTTAGGATTCAGTGCTTTTGGCAAGATTAACTTCAAGTCGGTTCTCCTTGTAACGGTTTTGAAATTTCTCTTAATATGTTGATTTCACTTTTATCTTTTTACTTTTGTCTTTTGTCTTTTGTCTTTAATTATTTTGCTTGATGTCGAAACACCAATAAATAATTATAACAATAACACTCAACAATCAGACCATGAATCCTCAGACATTTGCTGAAAAAATATTCAAAGCTCCGGCCGGAGCAATCGTTTTTGCCAGGCCTGATATTATTCTTACCCATGACAATACTTCAAGCATTTATAAGACGTTTCTAAAGATGGGAGGGAATAATGTAGCCGATCCCGATCAGATGCTTGTTGTTCTTGATCATAATGCCCCTCCGGCTGATGCAAAAATGGCAACCCAATATCAGGAGACAAGAGATATTGTATTGAAACAAGGTATTAAAAAGTTCTACGACTCAGGAAAAGGTATTTGTCACCAGATGATGTCGTACCATGCACGGCCAGGTATGTTGATTGTCGGAAGTGACAGTCATACTTCTACAGCAGGGGCATTCAATTCATTTGCAGCAGGTATCGACAGGACAGAATCAGCAGGAATCTGGAAGAGGGGAGAGACATGGTTCCGTGTACCGGAGTCAATTAAAATATCTCTCTCAGGCAGGTTACTGGAAAATGTCTCCGCAAAGGATCTGGCATTGTGGATCATAGGAATGATCGGATCTGACGGNNCGATTGAGTATCATGGCGACGGGGTTAAAACACTAAATATTTCTGATCGCATGACCATAACAAACCTTGCCTCAGAGATGGGAGCAAAAAATGCTGTTTTTCCGGCAGATGAGATGCTGGATAAATTTTATGGCGAAAAGACAAAGGGGATTTGGGCTGATGATGGTGCGAAGTATTTCAGCGAAATTAATATTGACCTTGATGAAATTTCCCCTGTTGTGGCTGCTCCTCATAATGTCGATAACATCAAATCAATATCTGATGCAGCAGGTACAATAGTTCATGAGGGACTGATAGGCACCTGTACAAATGGCAGGATAGAAGATCTGAGAATAGCTGCCGGAGTCTTAAAAGGTAAAAAGGTTAAGGACGGATTTCAGCTTCATATCATTCCTGCTTCAGGAAAGATATACCAGCAGGCAATTGAGGAAGGTATTGTTTCAGTTTTTATTGAAGCCGGGGCAATTGTACTTACTCCTTCATGCGGGCCATGCCTGGGTACAGGACAGGGAATTCCAGCGAGTGGCCACACTGTAATTTCAACGGCAAACCGTAATTTCCTTGGAAGAATGGGAAATAAAGAGGCTCAGATTTACCTGGCTTCACCTGCAACTGTCGCCCACTCGTCTTTGACAGGGGTGATAACTGATCCAAGAGTAAAACCCGGGAAGGAAAAATTTCCATATAAAATTTCACAGAGTAAGACCTTTGAAATAAAACCGGGTGAGAATAGGAGATTCGGTACTGTCTGGAATTATTCTGATGTTGATAATCTGAACACTGACCAGATGTTTGCTGGTAAGCATACCTATAAAATATTAAGCACTGATCCTGCCGCAATAACACCTCTGCTCTTTGAGGATTTCGATCAGGGATTCAGTAAAAATGTCAAAAAGGACGATATTATCATCGCCGGGGATAATTTTGGCTGCGGCAGTTCGCGGGAACATCCCTCTGTCGGACTTTCTTACATCGGAATCAAAGCTATTATTGTAAAATCGGTGAACAGGATATTTTATCGTTCTTCCATTAACCAGGGATTATTACTCATTGTTCACAGGGAAGCAGTTGAAGCTTATAAGCCTGGCGATCAGGTTAATATTGATTTCAGCATAGGAAAGATAACTGTCGGATCATCGACTTTTTCTTTTGAACCGTTGCCTGATAAACTCCGACAGATAATTGATAAGAAGGGGCTTGTTAACTACATGAAAACAATGTAAAGGCTTAAAGGCACAACAGCTCAAAGGCAGCCAAAACTTTAGCGTTACAGCTACTTTTTGTGAAAAAGTACAATCAGTGAGAAATACAGTTGCAAAAATTGANNCAGCCTTCTAAGCTGTGGGTCGAGCGTTCGAGTCGCTCCGGAATCACGAAAGAATAGCGTAACTTAATTGAAAATCAATTAATTGCGCTTTTTTTATGACCTGATATCCGAGGGCTATGGCTATAAAAGAATCAGAAAGATATAAACTGGGGAAAAATCATCTCTGCAGGAGGAGTCTGTTATTGAACATTGGAAAGTTCTTTCTTCTTTCTATGGTGACTTAGTATAAACAAAATACCAGCCAGAACAAAGGGAATAGCAAGTATAAGTGCATTCTTAAGACTGTTCGCAACGGAAAATTGATTCCTTTTATAATTGAGAACAAAGACAAATATGCTTAATGCCAATCCGATAATGGTCAATATTATTCCGCCAGTTTTTTCCCATTTCCATGCAATGATAAGTGCAGCAAGCAGGACAAACGATGGAATAAGACTCATTAGTAAAGCAGTGGCATTCTGCCAGAAGGTGCGCTCGGAGGAAACAGAATCCAATGCAAATAAACTTATAAAAAGAATAGCTAAAATACATAGTATCCTTGCAGTCCAGTAAAGTGCCTTAGTGGATGTTTTCATATTGAATTGGATTAAATTTTACGCTAAGTTACACCCCATTCATGCCAAAGTCAATTTTATTTTAAAGCAAAAACCCCCGGATTTCCCCGGGGGTCTTGCAGCATGTCAGGATGTTTCTGATTTCACCCAGAGTGCCGCTCTAATCTTCATATATGGTTAATTTCAATAAGACGCTGTTTCAGGTTTTAAATTATAATATAAAGTTATTATATTACTACATTCGTGTCAAGTCATAAATGCCCATTTAATGGGAAAATAGAATAGTTTTAACTCTTGTTGGTCTAAGGAATGGCGATGAATATAAACAGGAATTTTCTGCTTATATTATAATATATGTAATTCGTCAAAAATGAGTTGGAATTTATCAGAAGTAAGGAGAGAAATTGATTTTCATGTTATATTATGATCTATAATATTGATTATATGTATATTAAGAAATAATCTTTAATTTAAGTATAAAAACTTCGATTTTGACGAATCTTTAATTTATAAGGATTAGATTTTGGAATTTTGGCACAATTGCATGCTTTTAATTATGAAACTCATATAAAAAACATTAAAAAGCGATTTTAATAATTTCTGAAAGTTTAAATAATTTTTAAACAATAACCTCTGATATTTTTATCAGGGGTTTCACTGCACGTACACTCTATCATCCCTGGTAATGTAAAATCAGATAATATTCAATAGCTGACAATTCAAATTTAAAAAGCTCCGGAGCCAGAATTTCTTAGAATCTGTAAAAATTATTAATTTAAATTTAAACTATTAAGATTGAAAGACGTTACAAAGAAAGACTGTGACTTTATGAAAGTGAAAATTATTATAAGAAATTTGATAATAGTATTTATTAGCCTGTTATTAGTTTCATTTTTTTCGTGCGTAAACCATAAGTATCATCCGCCTCATTCGATAAATCATATTCAAAAACGAGTTTCTGGCCCCACCAAAAAAATCAAGTCAATTATATTATAAAGCAAAAGCCCCCATTTCTGAGGGCTAATCCTAAATCTAATGATAAACCTTCTGCTTGTTTTCAGAGTAAATGTACTACGCCAAAAAGCTAAAGTCAAATTTATTTTTATGAATAGGATTGAATTGTTACAGATCACTGTTTTGACTCAAAAATGAATAAACTCTGGCAATAGTTTCGGATCTTCTTATTGCTGCAAGGCTGATGTCAGATCCGTCAAGCTCTAATTTTTGTTTATCTTTGAGTCAGTGGCTTTAATAAAATTAATTATATGTTTAGTTAAAAGATCAGAATAAAATGTATACATGAAAAATCCAATTGAAAAAAAAGAATTCAGTATTGATAATAAGATATTCACTAAAAATGATATAATCTCCTTAGTGCAGCTTTTTGTTAAACTCTCAAATGAAATTCTTGATAAGTCAAAAAAAATCAAACATAAGGAATTGATTCAGGAAGGTTGGCTAGAGACAAATATTTCGGAAAAATATATTAATACAAGTCATTCAGGTATAGAATTCACTTCTTCTGATAAATCAAAATACTCATTTTCTTTTAAGGAAATTTCTGAAGCAAAAGAC
>PMNJ01000277.1 GCA_003162595.1 Bacteroidales bacterium
TTCCAACAAATGGTTCTGCCAGGAGTTACAGCGGGGTATCGACCGAAAGCTTTCTTAAAAAAATTTCATTTCAGGAGATTAGTGCAGAAGGCATCAAAAACCTCGGACCTGTAATTGAACTGATGGCCGGAGCAGAGTCGTTAACCGGACACAAAAATGCAGTTAGTATCAGACTTAAAAATTTGGAGAATGGTTGACCTGAATAAACTTGTAAGGGAAAATGTTAAAAAACTTACTCCCTATTCATGCGCCAGAGATGAATTTAATGGCAAAACTGGTATTTTTATGGATGCCAATGAGAATCCTTACGGAAATCAGAACCGTTATCCCGATCCTTATCAGAAAGAGCTTAAAAAAGAAATATCAAAAGTCAAAGGGATAGAAGAAAAAAAAATATTTCTCGGTAATGGAAGCGATGAAATTATTGATCTTTGCTTCAGGGTTTTCTGCAACCCGGGTATTGATAAAGCACTCATCTTCACTCCTACCTATGGAATGTACCAGGTGTCTGCTTCAGTAAATGATATTGAAATAGTGAAAATTCCATTAACCGGGAGTTTTCAGATAGATATAAAGAAAACCGAACCGTTTTTTTCAGATAAACATCTGAAACTTGTCTTCATTTGTTCCCCAAATAACCCTACAGCCAACTCAATGAATTATACCGATGTTGAGTATATAATAAATAAATTCAATGGAATTGTGGTAATCGATGAAGCTTATATTGATTTCAGTGAAAAACCTTCATTTATCAAGCTTGTTAACAAATATCCAAACCTGATAATCATACAAACATTCAGTAAGGCATTTGGACTTGCATCGGTAAGAGTTGGAATGGCCTTTTCAGATACTGCTATTATTGAGTATTTCAACAAGGTGAAACCGCCGTATAATATCAGTACGATCAATCAGAAAGCCGTATCAGGTAAGATCGATCAGGCTGAGCAGTTTAACCGCCAGGTTTCCAGAATTAAAAAAGAAAGAAATAGACTATCCGCAATTCTGTCAAAAATGAATATTATAGAAAAGGTCTATCCTTCAGATGCCAACTTCCTTCTTGTTAAAGTAAAAAATGCTAACTACATTTATAATGAATTGGTTAAAAGAAATATTATTATTAGAAACCGTAGCAATATTGTTGATAACTGCCTCAGGATAACCATAGGTAAAAAGTCGGAAAATGATCAGTTAATCAGAGAATTAAAATCTATTTCAATATGATGAAAGTACTTTTTATTGACCGGGATGGTACAATTATAGAAGAACCGGCAGATGAGCAAATAGATACTTTTGAGAAGCTGACTTTTCTCCCCGGAGCAATAACATGTCTTTCAAAGATAGCAAAGGAGACTGATTTTGAATTTGTTATGATTACAAACCAGGATGGTCTTGGCACAAGGTCATTTCCTGAGAATACCTTCTGGCCTGTTCAGAACAAGATCCTGGAAATACTTAAAGGGGAGGGCGTTTTGTTCGCTGAAATATTTATAGACAAAACAACACCAGAACAAAAGGCTCCTACCCGAAAACCCGGAACTGCGATGCTGGTTAAATATCTTGCAACAGGGATTGATCTCAACTCATCATACGTTATCGGAGACAGGCTTACAGATGTTGAGCTCGCAAAGAACCTGGGATGCAAAGTCATCCTTATTGGCAATGAAGACGTACCCGAAGTTGAATTATCTGCCAAAGACTGGAACGATATATATAAGTATCTGAAACAGATACCCCGAACTGCAACAGTGTACAGGAAGACCTCCGAGACTGATATAGAGATTGAACTAAATCTGGATGGATCGGGTAAAAGTGAGATTAGTACAGGAATCGGATTCTTTGATCATATGCTGGAACAGATTGCCCGTCATGGAAACCTCGATCTCAGAATACAAATGAAAGGTGATCTTATAATTGACGAACATCATACCGTTGAAGATGTTGCAATCGTGTTGGGTGAGGCTATACAGAAAGCTCTTGGTGGGAAAAAAGGGATCGAAAGGTATGGTTTTGTTCTGCCTATGGATGACTGTCTTGCACAGGTAGCTCTGGATTTTGGGGGCAGGTCGTGGTTGGTTTGGAATGTAAAGTTTCTAAGGGAGAAAGTCGGAGAACTTCCTACAGAATTGTTCTTCCATTTCTTTAAGTCATTCAGCGACAATGCAAAATGTAACCTGAATATTAATGCAGAAGGGGAGAATGAACATCACAAGATCGAAGCAATCTTNNCAATCTTCAAAGCATTCGCGAAAGCCTTAAAACTGGCTGTAAATCAAACTGATAATTTTAACCTACTCACTACCAAGGGCGTTCTATGATAGCAATATTGAAATACAGTGCCGGAAACATAAAATCTGTACAGAATGCACTAACACGTCTGGGATACAAAAGCATTATTACGGACAACCCCTCTGAGTTATTAAGCGCCGAAAAAGTCATTTTCCCTGGTGTTGGAGAAGCCAGCTCTGCAATACATTATCTCAGGGAGAGAGGATTGGACAGGATAATCATTTCACTTAAACAGCCAGTACTCGGAATTTGTCTTGGGTTACAATTGATGTGTCGTTTTTCCGAGGAAGGAGAAACTGAATGCCTGGGAATTTTTGATACAGATGTAAGATTATTCCCGCCGGTTGATAAGATACCACATATGGGCTGGAATAATTGTATGACAATGAAAGGGGACCTTTTCCACGGCATAACAATTAATGATAATCTCTACTATGTTCACAGTTATTATGCTGAGATTTCATCATGCACATTAGCAACTTGTGACTATATCATTCCATTCAGTGCAGCTATGCAAAAGGGGAATTTTTATGCAACACAGTTTCATCCGGAGAAATCAGCAGAAATAGGTGAAAAAATATTGAAAAATTTTCTGGAACTATGAGAATCATTGTAGCAATTGACATTATTGGAGGGAAATGTGTCCGGCTTACAAGAGGAGATTTCAGTACGAAGAAAGTTTATAACGAGGATCCTCTTGAGGTTGCTTTGAAGATCGAAGATTGTGGAATAAAATTTTTACATCTCGTCGATCTTGAAGGGGCCAAAAATAAAAAGATAGAAAATATCAAGGTCCTTGAAAAGATTGCATGGAAGACAAAATTAAAAATTGACTTTGGTGGCGGGCTAAGATCATATGAAGATCTGATAACAGCATTTAATGCCGGGGCACGGCAGGTCACTATAGGAAGTATAGCTGTGACTGACCCGCACTTATTCATTGAATGGCTGAAAAAACTGGGGCAGGAAAAGCTGATTCTTGGGGCAGATTGTATCGATAGGAAAGTCTCGACTAATGGCTGGCTCGAAAAATCAGACAAAGAAATAATAAGCTTTATTTCTGATTACAGGTCAAAAGGCGTGAAATATACAATATGCACTGACATTAAAAAAGATGGTATGCTAAAGGGACCGTCAACGAAGCTTTATAAAGAGATATTGGATACAGTAAAAATCAATCTTATTGCAAGCGGGGGTATATCATCAATAAAGGATATTGAGGATATACGGGAAGCAGGTTGCGAAGGTGTAATTATAGGTAAAGCAGTTTATGAGGGAAATATAACTTTAAATGAATTGGGAAAACTATGCTAAAAAGAAGAATTATCCCTTGTCTCGATATTAAAGACGGAAGAACAGTCAAAGGGGTGAATTTTATTAACCTCATTGATGCCGGAGATCCGGTTGAACTTGCCAAAGCTTATGTGAGGCAGGGGGCAGATGAACTTGTTTTTCTCGATATAACTGCAACAATTGAGAACAGGAAAGCTCTTGCCGGGCTTGGTTGAAAGGATTGCAACTGAAATAAATATACCGTTTACGGTCGGTGGTGGAATTGATACAGTTAATGATGTTTCAGTTCTTATAAAAGCAGGTGCGGATAAGGTTACTGTAAATTCCTCGGCAGTGCGCCGATCCGGAACTGATCTCTGAGATTGCCGGGCAGTTTGGTAGTCAGTGTATCGTTGTGGCAATTGATACCAAACTTATTGATAATGAATGGATTGTTGTTGTAGATGGTGGCCGGACTTCCACCGAATTAAGAACAGTTAGCTGGGCGCTCGAGCGTTGAAGAACTTGGAGCGGGTGAAATCCTGCTTGACCTCAATGAATAACGATGGTACTAAATCGGGGTTCTCACTTGATATTACAGCCCAGGTTAGCCGGAGTGTAAATATCCCCGTCATTGCATCAGGAGGAGCAGGATCTATGGAACATTTCAGCCAGGTCTTTTTTAACACAGAATGTAGTGCTGCACTTGCTGCCAGCATATTTCATTTCGGAGAGATAGATATAAGAGAATTGAAAAAATACCTGAAACATCAAGGAATTGCAATCAGATAAGAATAATCATACACTGTGTAACACTGCTTTAGGATAAACCCATCCCCCATCCCCTTCCCTTAAGGCTAAGGGAAGGGGAGTAACATATAAATTAGCATTTTACACCCTTCCCTTATTGTTTAAGGGAAGGGACGGGGAAGGGTTAAGAAGAAAAACAGAGAGATACAGAATAATAAAATAAGTAAAATTTACATTATGAATATTGATTTTGCAAAGGGAAACGGTCTTGTCCCGGTCGTTATACAAGATGATAATACTCTCCAGGTATTAATGGTCGGATATATGAACGAGGAGGCCTATATTAAAACCCGAGAAGAAAAGAAAGTCACTTTTTTCAGCAGGAGTAAAAACAGGCTCTGGACCAAAGGAGAAACCTCCGGGAATTACTTGTACGTTGAAGAAGTCTTAACCGATTGCGATAATGATTCACTGCTAATAAAAGTTGATCCTGCAGGACCAGTCTGCCATACAGGCAGTATTTCCTGCTTTGGTGATGAAACTACAAAAGGGTTTATTTATAAGCTGGAACATATTATTGACCAACGCATTAAGAATAATACTGAGGGTTCATACACAAACAAGCTTTATAAAAAAGGCATTAATAAAGTCGCTCAGAAAGTCGGGGAAGAAGCTGTTGAATTGGTAATCGAAGCCAAGGATGAAAATATTGAACTTTTCAAAAACGAAGCTGCCGATCTGCTTTATCATCTGCTTATATTATTGAAGGCAAAGGGGGTCAATATGCAAAGTATAGAAGAGGTGTTAAAAGAAAGACATAAAAAGTGAAACCTATTTACTGCAAAGAACACAAAGATCAAATGGATTTTCTCTGTGAACCTCAGTGCTTCTCTGTGTCACTCTGTGTTAGTTCTTATTCTATTGTTACATAAATGGCCACTGAGTATCCAAAGAGGACCACCGAGTTAGTCCCCTTTTAGGTGCGTCACGGCACAATAAACTGTTAATTTTTAACCTAATCTCCACTTTTTCTGACTTTTTCCTTGTTTTTTTAAAAATTCAATTACTTTTGTAAGCCAATAACGCAACCAAATGAATATTG
>PMNJ01000267.1 GCA_003162595.1 Bacteroidales bacterium
TCTGATCCTTCTTATCTTTATCCTGTTGCTGTTTTTTCTGCTGCTCCTGCTGCTGTTTCAATAAATCCTGCGCGTAGGATAGATTATATTTGGCTTCGCGGTTGTCAGGACGCAGCTTAAGAGAGTTTTTATATGCATCTATACATTCCGGAAGCTTATTGGCTTTGAGCAATGAATTTCCAAGGTTATATAATCCAGCTGATTTCTTTGTCTTATCGTAATTCTGATTGGCGCTTTCAGTAAATTGTTTGCCTGCTTCTTCAAACTTATTCTGTTTATAAAGCGCATCTCCGACATTAAATACAGCATCCGGATATTGCTTATTCTTATCAACAGCTTTTTTATAGGATATCTCGGAATCAGAATACTTATCTTTCTCATACTCCCTGTTACCCTTTCTAATGAACTTCTTCTCGGTTTGTGCACTCAGAGTGACAGAAATAATCATTAATACACAAAATATAAGACTTCTGAGTATTGACCTTTTCTCTAATATTTGAACCACTCCGGACATAATTTTAAGACGATAGATTAAACTTTAAATTTAAATAATCTGATGTTAGCTAATCTTCTGTTTTTTCTTTCCATAATAATAAAATCAGCCAGCAGTAAAAATAAGGCAATCGCAGCAAAGATCTGAAACTGGTCGTTATACTCCGTGTACATAGTGCTCTCGAGATCCTGCTTTTTCATTTTTTTAATACCATTGAATATTTCGTCCAGTCCTATATTTGAATTGCTTGCCCTTACATAATTTCCATTTGTGCTTAAAGCTATTTTTTTAAGTATTTCTTCATCAAGCTTAGTTACAACAGTATTGCCATCAGCGTCTTTAAGATAGTCCCTTTTACCATTATTTATGATCGGAATAGGAACTCCTTCTGTAGAACCTATCCCCAGGGTATGTATTACAATACCGGCTTTGGATGCCTCTTCAGCTTCTTTTACCGGGTCATCTTCGTGGTTTTCTCCATCTGTAATGATTATCATAGCTTTGCTTTTCCCTTCACCCGGACTAAAAGATCTTATTCCCAGATCAATTGCTGCTCCGATTGCAGTTCCCTGTTTTGGCACCATATTCGGATTTATTGATGAGAGAAACATTTTGGCAGATATATAATCTGTTGTAACCGGAATCTGGATATATGCATCTCCAGCAAAGACGATAAGTCCTATTTTATCATTGTCGAGGTTATCAACCAAACGGGATATGGCTTGTTTTGCCCTGGTGAGTCTGTCAGGCTGAATATCCTCTGCAAGCATAGAGTTACTGACATCCAAAGCAATTATTACCTCCACACCCTGTTTTTTGACATCTTCAATTTTAGATCCGAATTGTGGCCTGGAGAGCATGATTATGCCTGCTGAAACAGCAATTAACTGCAAAATGAACTTTATGGCAGGACGAATAGTCGACATTTCAGGAACTAGGCTGCTAACGAGGTTTACATCACCTAAACGTTTTAAGGCTTTCCTTTTCCTGACCTCATTTATAATATATAATAGTATTAGCACCGGAAGCAGAAGCAACAAGTACAAAAAAACCGGATTTGCAAATCTGAACAATTGCATTTTTTGTTCTGCGATTAAGTAAGATTTTTAAAAATTGTGTTTCTCACAATTATCTCAACTACCAGCATGAAAAAAGCGATTAAAGCAGGCAACAAATATTTCTCTTCTTTCTTACTGAATTGCCGCACATCGATTTTTGACTTCTCAAGCTTGTCAATCTCTTTATAAATTTTCTCGAGTGAGTCATTATCAGTTGCCCTGAAATATTTTCCGCCAGTTGTCTGAGATATCTGCTGAAGTATGCCTTCATCAATTTCTACAGGCATATCCTGATATTGAACTCCGTAAGGCGTCTGAACAGGATATGGCGCCATTCCCTGAGTACCAACTCCGATAGTATATACCCTTATTCCAAAAGTTTTTGCAATATCTGCTGCCGTTGCTGGTGCAATTTCACCCTTGTTATTTACCCCATCTGTAAGAAGGATTATCACTTTGCTTTTAGACTGAGAATCTTTTATCCTGTTGACAGCTGTTGCGAGTCCCATTCCTATGGCTGTTCCATCTTCTATCATTCCGCTTTGAATTTCGCGAAGCAGGTTGATCAATACGGCATGATCTGTTGTCAATGGACATTGTGTAAATGATTCCCCGCTGAAAACTACAAGTCCTATCCTGTCATAAGGTCTCCCGGAAATAAACTCGGTAGCAATATTTTTCGCTGCTTCAAGCCTGTCTGGTCTGAAATCCCGTGCCAGCATACTTCCGGAAATGTCCTGAGTCAGCACAATATCAATACCTTCTGTTGAAACATCCTGAAATTTATCAGTTTTTTGTGGGCGTGCAAGTACAATTATAAGAAGAGTTATCGCAATTGTCCGGAGGGCGAATAGAATATGCCTCAGGTAATGCCTGAATGTGGTTCCTGCTTCAGCAAATGATTGCAATCCCGGCATTCTCACTGAAGCAGTAGCTTTTTGCTGCTTCAGGATATAAAATACGATCAATGCAGGTACTACTATGAGCAGATATAGAAAGAGCGGTTCGGCAAATGCTATTCCGTTCATACATTACCCTCCTTTACACTTATTTTTTCTTCTACAGAATCAGGAACTATTTCATTCTCTTTTGTCGCCAGCACAAAATTCCACGAATTTTGAAAGTGAGATTCATTTTCTGTAGAGACCGGATTGTATTTTGCAAATTTTACCAGATCAGCACCTGTCAGTACAGTTTTAAGGTTATTATACGATCCGTCCTTTTTAAAGCCAGTTTTAACCAGCGTATCAAGTGTCTCGGCAGTAGTCAATTCAAGTGAGAATACTCTGAATCTGTTTTCCAAATACTGTCGCAGAATGTCAGTCAGAATTGTATAGTATTTCTTAATTTCCCCTTTTTGCCAGAGTTCATCATTTTTAAGTTTTTCCAGTTCCCTGAAAGCGATAATGTGAGCTGGTTCAACTGGAATATATGCCTCTTTCATTGTTTCAGATTTTATGAATTTCCGGAAAAACCTGATTGTGGCCCATATTAAAATACCTGCAAGAGTAATAATGAGAACCCATGGAAGTACTTCACCGATGGTAACAGGTGCTTTATATGGTTTAATAATATCATATATTTTTGAAGCAGTATCAGCCGGGGCTATTTTAACCCTCATAACTTCGAGTATGGAATAATCCGAATAAAATCTTTTAACTCCTCCTTCATTTTTAGTCTCCGCAAAAACTGGTTTTATTTGATAACGTCCTGAATCAAAAGATGTTATAAGATATTTATGTATAATTTTAATCCTTCCATTCTGAGCAGCGGAGCTATCAATGTGAGGTCCTGAAATAATCTCAACATTTTTACACAAAGTATCTTTGAAAACCGGGAGGGCAAGCTTCAGTCCCGATGGCTTATCAATAGTAATGGTAAATTTTATCTGATCACCAATAAATATTTTTGTCGAATCAAATGATGAAGTTATTTTTACCTCCTGCCCAATTGAAGAAGAAATAATTGAAATAAACAGAAATAGGGAAAGAAAAACCTTTTTCATAACTATCATCTTTTCTCAAACAACTTAATCAGTGGTTTAACATAATCCATATCTGTTCTCAGTTCAGCAGAATCAACTCCACATCTTTTAAAGCTATTCTTAATAGTCTCAATATGTCCGTTCCACCATTTTTCATAAGCTCTCCTTGTAAAATCTGAGGAGGTATCGATCCATTTCTCTTCTCCTGTTTCCGAATCTGATACTTTTATTAATCCAACATCAGGTATGGCCTGTTCCACAGGATCATAAACTTTCAGAGCAACAATATCATGTTTGTTGGATGCAATTCTCAGGGCCTCTTCGAATTCAGGTACAAAGAAATCGGAAATAATAAATGCCGTACATCTTTTTTTAATAGCATTTGTAAGAAAGCGCAATGGTTCATCCAGATTGGTCCTTTTACTTTGAGAGGTAAAGTCAAGTAGCTCCCTGATTATTCTTAGAATATGTTTTCTTCCTTTAAGAGGAGGTATGAATTTTTCAACTTTATCGGAAAAGAATATAACGCCGATCTTATCATTATTATATATAGCGGAGAAAGAAAGAACAGCAGCTACTTCAGTCATTATATCTCTTTTATAGCTAACTTTCGTTCCGAAATAGCCCGAGCCGCTTACATCAATAAGCAACATTACGGTGAGTTCCCTTTCCTCTTCAAAAACTTTTACATAGGGGTGGTTGAAGCGGGCAGTCACATTCCAGTCAATGCTTCTTATGTCATCACCATACTGATATTCCCTTACTTCGCTGAAGGCAATACCACGACCTTTAAAGGCGCTGTGATATTCGCCTGCAAAAATATGCCGGCTTAAACCTTTGGTCTTTATTTCAATTCTCCGTACTTTTTTTAATAATTCGGTTGCTTCCACTTTACAACAAATTATTTTTCAGATTCAATAGATATTACACACGACCATTCCCCTTCCATTAGCTCAATAAAGTAATTTTTTCCTCCCCGCCTGTCTATCCACTTGTTCTCTCCTCTTTTCATATATTTCGAATCGAATTCTCTCACTTTTTGCGATTTCATGTTTATATCGCATATTATTCTTACACTTCTGCAGACAGAATCGGGATTCAGAAAAAACAAAAACGTTTGGTTCTCGGAACTATCAGAGTATTTCAGATAACTAAACTTACTGTTTACAACGTTATTGTAATTCATATCGATGTGATTCTCCTTCATATACTTCATGATTTCATTTTCCTTGTACCCGATAAGATTCTGGCTTTTGGTGAAAATGCAGATTAATATCAGTGCTGCAGATAATGTAATGATTTTCATACAGTTCTGCTATGGGACTTCAACGATATTAAGAATTTCTGAGATTATATGATCCTGGTTGATATTCTCAGCTTCTGCCTCATACGTAAGACCAATCCTATGACGCATTACATCATGACATATGGTTCTTATGTCTTCAGGAATTACATATCCCCTCCTTTTAATAAATGCAAAAGCTTTTGCTGCAAGCGAAAGATTTATTGAAGCTCTTGGCGATGCTCCGTAGGAGATCATGTTTTTAAATGCAGGAAGACCATACTTTTCAGGATTTCTACTGGCAAAAACTATATTCAGAATATAATTCTCGATTTTCTCATCCATATAAACTTCCCTCACAATATTCCTGGCTCTTATAATATCAGCTGTTTTCAGAACTGTATTTGCTTTCGGAAAATCCTTAGCAAGGTTTTCTCTGATGATAAGTTTCTCTTCATCCATTGCCGGATAATCTATAAGGACTTTCATCATGAACCTGTCTATTTGTGCCTCGGGCAGAGGATATGTTCCTTCCTGTTCAATAGGATTCTGAGTGGCTAGAACCAGAAATGGTTCATCAAGTTTAAAAGTATTTTCACCGATTGTGATCTGCCTCTCCTGCATTGCCTCGAGAAGTGCACTCTGGACTTTTGCGGGTGACCTGTTGATCTCATCAGCAAGAATAAAATTTGCGAAGACTGGTCCCTTCTTAACTATAAACTCCTCCTTCTTTTGACTGTAGATCATTGTACCGATAAGGTCGGCAGGAAGAAGATCAGGAGTAAATTGGATCCTGCTGAACTTTGCATCAATTATCGAAGCAAGCGATTTGATGGCAAGTGTTTTTGCAAGACCCGGAACACCTTCGAGCAGAATATGTCCGTTTGCCAGCAGACCTATCATAAGGCTGTCGGTAAGGTGTTTTTGCCCTATTATAACTTTGTTCATCTCCATCCG
>PMNJ01000316.1 GCA_003162595.1 Bacteroidales bacterium
GAAAAAGGACCGGTTGCCATTAAAGTTAAAAGAGTAGATTAATCTTACTCAAACTAATACCAGAGAGGCTGTAACAGAAATGTACAGCCTCTTTTTTTATAGATTTTTGGGGAGGGGGCTGAGTTCATTTATTACTTACACCAGTTTCCACCCCTTCCTGTACTCATAGTGAAGCAATCTTGTTGCGGCACCGTCCTTGTCATCAATAAAGGTTTCAGTCATCGGATTCCATTTGATCGTGCGTTTCAGCGCACATGAGATATTCCCAAGGTTACAAACAGTACAGCTGCTGTGTCCTATTTCGACAGGAACAACAGGGTCTTTCCTTAAACGAACCGATTCAATAAAATTCAGCTGATGGGGAATTTTTGTTTCATAAGGAACGTTTGGATCGGCAGCAGCTGCCGCCGGAGGCAAAAATTTAGGATCAGATGCATTAAAATATCCACGCGCTACTTCGATCCAACCTTTTTTCCCCCAGAACTTAACACCTTTTGTCTTCTTTTCGTCAAATGCTTCTGAAGTCATAATAATGCCATTAGCATATTTAAAGGACATATATTCAGTTCCGTCGCCTATAGGAGATGCCTCAACCGGACCACTTTTGTCCATTCCAAGTCCCCATTGGGCAATATCAAACATATGAGCTCCCCAGTCAGTGGTGTATCCACCGCCCATTTCTTTATACCAGCGCCATGCACCCCAGAACTTTTCATTTTGTTCAGGATCAACTGTTATTGGCGGATCAAGCTGATTATTGTAGTGAATGGTTTCAGGAAGTGATCCCAGCCAGAGATCCCAGTTCAGCTCAGCCGGGATAGTTTCTTCAGGCAGATCATAAGGTTTAGGCGGCGCTCCCACATAAGCATTTACTTTGGATATAATACCAAGTTCGCCTGTCTGTACAAGATTCACAGCATGCTGAAAGCCAGGGTCCGACCTCTGCTGGCTTCCGATAGCAAGAATCCTGTTGTAATGACGAACTGCTTTTTTTAATTCCTGACCTTCTTTAATTGTGAAAGTCATTGGTTTTTCAAGATAAACATCCTTACCGGCTTTACATGCTGCAATGGCAATCATTGCATGTGAATGGTCAGGAACCGCAATGACAACAGCATCAATATCTGTTCTGTTTAAAAGATCCTGATATTTTTCATAAGTATCAACTTTTGCTTCCTTACCGGCTTTTGTGTAGAAATCTGTGATACGCTTTTCAAATCTTTTTCGTTTAACTCCATAAACATCGCATCCGGCAATAACTTTTATCCCGGGTATCTGAAGAAACCCGTTAAGTAAAAACATGGATTGCTGCCCCATGCCGATAAATCCAAGCTTTATATCTGCAACAACAGATGATTTTGATGAAGAAGCTATTTTTGGAAGTATCATCATCCCCGCAATTCCGGCTATACCGGAGTTTATAAATTGCCGTCTTGACCACTTTTTTTTCTGATCTTTCATAGAGGTTCTATATTAGTCGTTAAATTGAATTTTTTCAAAGAATTCAAATGTATAAAAATAGTAATTTTCTTCGCGGTAAATAGAATTCCTGGTTTTCTAAAATCTTCCGAATATGGAATATTTTTCAGTATTGCAGAATATGGAGGAATACAGAAAAAGATCCGGATTATTGGTTTCCATTTTTCTTTCAAGATGAAGTACGGGCTGCTCCTTTTTCAGATGGAGGAACCGGCTGATCTTTGTATTTGCCGGAATAGCTTTGATCCTCTGATCCCCACCTTTAATCTCAATACGGTAATAATCCCTGAGTATCTGAAAAAGAGATTTATTTTCAAATTGTCGTGCAGTGATTCTTGGAAGATTTAAGTTGGCAATATAACTGATATCATAAAAGATTGGGATATCTTCAAGAAATCTGACCCTTTCCATATAAATGCAACCCGATTCCTTTTCCAGTTGCGTAAGGGAAAACATAAAATCTGCAGGCCATTGCATCAAAACCGGTTTAACAATAATGGTTGTTTTAAGCTTACGGTCCCCTACAGCTGATGTAGTTCCGGAAACAGAAAGAATGCCTATCTCCCTTGGAAGGTTATGTACAATGCTCCCCTTGCCCTGATGTTTCCTGATATATCCGTCGTTGGACAGCGTACTTAGTGACTGACGTACTGTTGGACGGGTCATTCCATATAACTGGCATAACTCATTTTCAGATGGTAAAAGATCTCCTTCTTTATACACACCATCCAGAATGTGTTTTCTGAGAATCTCATAAAGCTTCCTGTATTGAGGTATGGTTTTCGGAGTGACCATAAAAGAAATAAATTGAAATAAAAAGCAAATATATTATTATTTACTTGTAAATACATGTTAATTTAATTATTTTTGTAATCATTGATATATAGTAACATCTGTAAAACATTGAAATAGTCTAGCTTACTTATTATAACAAGTTGAAAAGTCCTTTACGATCAAATACTTTTAAAATAACCCTTTGTGTACCTTTGTGAATACCTTAGTGTTCCTTCATGGTAAAGAAATTATTCTATTTAACTACAAAGGATCACAAATGAATGTACAAAGTAACACAAAGGAGATAGCATCTTAGTAACATTATAAAAATTAATCAATAGATGGCAACAGCAGTAATAATGCCAAAACAGGGCCAGTCGGTCGAGACATGCATAATAACCAGATGGTTCAAGAGTAAAGGAGAGAGCGTTTCTGTTGGTGATATCCTGTTTTCATATGAAACGGATAAGGCTTCTTTTGATCTCGAATCACCTGTTGAAGGTGTACTCCTTGAAGTTTATTTTGGCGACGGCGCCGAGGTGCCTGTTCTGGTAAATGTTGCCGTTATTGGCAAAGACGGTGAAACCACTGATTCTTTCAATCCCGGTCACACAAATGCCTCACCAGCATCTAAAACCATTATAGCCGCCATTGCTCCAGAAACATTAGAGTCTTTAAAAGCAGTAGAAATTCAACCTGAAGATGAAACCAAGATCAGGATTTCACCCAGGGCGAAGAGGATGGCTGAAAATAAAGGACTTGATTACAATAACCTGCATGGATCCGGACCAAACGGAAGGATTATTGCCAGAGATGTTGAAAAAGCACAATCCGGAGATGGATCGGTTACAAAAAACATTCAGACTCAGGGAACGGAATACACCGAACAACCTCTAAGTAATGTCAGGAAGATTATTGCCAAAGCCATGCAATCTTCACTTCAGAATTCCGCCCAGCTAACTCATCATATGAGTGCTGATGTACGTTATCTCCTTGAAGCCAGACAAAAAATCAAGGATAAACTTCCGACCGATAAAAGTCAGCAGGATATCACTCTGAATGATATGATATGCTGGTGCGTAATAAGAGCTCTGAAAAAATTTCCGGAAGCAAACAGCCATTTTTTAACAGACAGCATCAAAACTTTTTATAAAGTCCACCTTGGATTAGCTGTGGATACTCCACGGGGACTTATGGTTCCTGCACTGATAAATGCGAGTGATATGGATCTTACAAAACTGTCCAAAGAGCTAAAATCGATAGCAGAGGCTTGTAAAAAAGGCAGCATAAATCCCGAATTGATTCAAAGTACAGCAGCAACTTTTACTGTTTCAAATTTAGGTAACTACGGAGTTGAGATGTTTACTCCTGTAATCAATCTTCCACAAGTTGCTATCCTTGGAGTATGCACAATAATAAACCGTCCGGCCAATATCGGCAATAACATACTTGGTTTTGTGCCTTATATCGGACTTTCACTTACCTACGATCACAGGGCAATTGACGGAGGACCAGCCACTTTGTTCCTCAGGGAGATTAAAGAGCAGATAGAAACATTCAGATATTAAGAAAATGAAAGGGTGAAGAGGAGAATGGGAGAAAAGGAGAATTGCATTCGTGTAAAATCGAGAATCCGTGGTAAAAAAAGAAATTAAAAAGACATAAAGATATATAAACCATAATTTTTGAACAACAAGCAACAAGCAACAAGTAACAAGCACCCAGAAACCATGCCAAAAAGTCAAAACATCAATCCGAAAATTATCAGAAAACCACAATTCATTGAATTCAGTAAAATTCCTGTAAACCAGTATAAAAAAACTATTGAAGAGGAGAGAAATAATTATAGCGGAGAAGATTTTGTAAGAATTTACCACGATATGGTTGTAATCAGAGAATTTGAGACTATGCTCAACCTTATCAAGACTACAAATGAATATAATGGTATACCATATAATCACCCCGGACCAGCTCATTTATCTATCGGACAGGAGGCTTCAGCGGTCGGGATGGCTTATACCCTCGGAGTTGATGATTATATATTCGGATCGCATCGCAGTCATGGCGAGATCCTTGCAAAGGGATTATCAGCCATTCATCACCTGGATGAAGATACTCTATATTCAGTAATGAAAAACCACTTCGGAGGTTCCGCTCTGAAAGTTGTTGAAAACGGGTTTCAGGGTGACATCAAAGATCTTGCAATCAATTTTTTACTCTACGGTGCACTCGCCGAAATATTTGCGCGTGAAAACGGATTCAATAAAGGTCTTGGCGGATCGATGCACGCATTTTTCACACCTTTTGGTATTTATCCTAATAATGCTATTGTCGGAGGATCAGGTGACATTTCAGTGGGTGCTGCACTTTATAAAAAGATAAACCGTAAGTCAGGTATAGTGGTATGTAATATCGGGGATGCATCAATGGGTTGCGGACCTGTGTGGGAGGGCATATGTTTTGCCACAATGGACCAGTATAAGACGCTCTGGGACGGAGAGTACAGAGGTGGTCTGCCATTGATTTTCAATTTCATGAATAACCTGTACGGTATGGGCGGACAGACTTGTGGGGAGACAATGGGTTTTAACATTCTGGCCAGAGTAGGCGCCGGAGTAAATCCTGAATCAATGCATGCTGAACGCGTTGATGGTTATAATCCTCTTGCAGTTATTGATGCTTTCAATCGTAAGAAACAGATATTGAAAGAAAAAAGAGGCCCTGTTTTGCTTGATACGCTGACATACAGAATAAGCGGTCATTCGCCTTCAGATGCTTCATCATACAGGTCTAAGGAGGAAATCGAAGCATGGCAGCAGGAGGATTCAATTATAGCCTATGGTAAATCGCTGGTTCTCGCTGGTATTGCAAAGCAGGACCATCTTGATAATATATCAGTTGAGACAAAAGAGCTTCTCTCTAAAATACTTAAGCTAAGTATTGATGATAAGGTTTCACCGAGGATCAATCTGAAAGAAGATCCGGATTGCATCGGGGCAATGATGTTTTCAAACGGGTCGATTGACAAAATGGAAGATGGAAATCCGGAAGTTCTTATGCCAATGGAGGAGAATCCTCATGTTAAGTCCCTGAAAAACAAAGAGAGATTTTACAAAGATAAGGATGGGAATCCCTTTTCCAAAGCTAAAATATATCAGTTCCGTGATGGCATTTTTGAAGCTGTAATCGATCGTTTTTACAAGGATCCCACTCTTGCCGCATGGGGTGAAGAAAACCGCGACTGGGGAGGAGCGTTTGCAGTTTACCGGGGATTAACAGAAGCTCTCCCCTACCACAGGCTCTTCAATTCACCGATATCAGAAGGCGCAATTGTCGGCACAGCAATTGGTTATGGAATGTGCGGAGGACGTGTTATTGCTGAAATTATGTACTGCGATTTTCTTGGCCGCTCAGGAGATGAAGTATTCAACCAGTTGCCTAAATGGCAGGCGATGAGCGGTAATATCATTAAAATGCCGGTGGTAATAAGGGTTTCGGTAGGTTCAAAATACGGCGCTCAGCATTCTCAGGACTGGTCATCGCTTACTGCTCATATTCCCGGATTAAAAGTTGTATTCCCCGCTACTCCTTATGACGCAAAAGGATTGATGAATTCAGCATTGCAGGGAACAGATCCAGTTATATTCTTCGAAAGCCAGAGAATTTATGATATCGGGGAGATGTTTCATACCGACGGTGTACCGGAAGGTTATTATGAGATTCCTTTGGGGGAACCGGATATTAAAAGATCCGGCGATGATATAACAATTCTTTCAATCGGAGCCACTTTATACCCGGTCATGAAAGTTGCAGATATTCTTCGGGAAAAATACGGTCTCTAATGCAGAGGTTATTGATGCCCGTTCGCTAGTTCCATTTCAATTACGAACCTGTTATTCAATCTGTTAAAAAAACCGGAAAAATAGTTCTGACCAGTGATGCTTCCTCCCGGGGTTCATTCCTCAAGGAGATGGCACAGACAATAACCGAACTGGCTTTTGACTCTCTCGATGCACCTCCGGTTGTCGTGGGATCGAGAAACTGGATCACTCCCTGCCTATGAAATGGAGGAATATTTCTTCCCTCAGCCTGATTGGATACTCGATGCAATTCATCAAAAAATCATTCCACTTAAAGGGCATCAGATTAAAACTTACTATACGGATGAAAAATCAATTAACCTGAATAAAGATGGTGTTTAAATTGTCTTAGAAGAAAGATAGCACAAATTTACTTCAGAATTAATTTTCAATTTTGATTCTGATTTTAATTAAATTGCATTTTCTGAACTTCGATAATTGACAATTATGTTTAGAAGGTTTTTTCTGATTTTTTTTCTCTTTTGTCCGACATTGCTTGCATTTAACCAGACACGCAATCTCGAATTTTACCTGGACGAGGGTATTCATAACAGTCCGCTATTGAACGATTACAGGAATCAGATCAAATCAGCCTCTTCTGACAGTCTTCTTATCAGAGCAGCAAAAAAACCACTTGTAGAAGTCAAATCGCAACTCCTCTACGCTCCCGCTTACCGGAATTTCGGATATGATGAGATCGTCACTGACCAGGGTAACTATACCGCGGTTATGGGGGTATCACAACCACTTTTTAATAAAAAAGAGATCAATAATAAGTATGATGCTGTTGATATTCAAAAACGAACCTTAAATAATTCATCCCAAATCTCCATAAATGAGCTGAAAAAGGTTATTACTGATCAATATCTCACCTCATTTTCAGTCTATACCGACTTCATATTTAATAAGAACTTTCTTGAACTCCTGGAAAAAGAAAATGTCATAGTAAAACAGTTTGTTAAAAACGGCATAGCAAAACAGACTGATTTTCTCTCTTTACTAGTTGAGACCCAGTCGGAGGAAATGCTTGTCACCCAGATTAAAAGCCAGTACAGAAAAGACCTGATGCTTCTCGGTCAATTATGCGGATTAAATGATTCCACATGGTATGAACTGACTGATCCTAAGATTGAAATGAAAGGGACCCCGGATATTACTAAATCTCCCGCTTATATTCAGTATAAAATTGACAGTATCAGGATCGAAAACGAAAAAGCAGCCATTGACATACGATATAAACCAAAAATAAACTGGTTTGCTGATGCCGGATTTCTTACAAGCAATCCCTGGAATTTCTATAATCATTTTGGTTACAGTGCTGGTGTTAGCCTTAATATTCCTGTGTATGACGGGAAACAAAGAGGTTTAGAGAAACAGAAACTCGAGTTTAATGAAAACAGCAGGCAGGCTTATATGGATACCTACTACAAACAGTACTTCCAGCAAATTCAACAACTCAACCTCGAGCTCAGTTCTTTAAACGAGATGTCTTCGCAGGTTGAAAACCAGCTTAGAACGTCGGAACAGCTTGTAAACACATTAAAAGAGCAACTTGAAGCGGGAATCATCCAGATGACAGAATATATCAATGCTATCAAAAATTTCAAAACAATTAGCAGAAGCATCAACCTGATCAAAATGCAAAAGCTCCAGGTTATCAATGAAATGAATTTTCTACTGACTCAATAAAAAAAGAAAGTGATGTTTAAACATAGCAGATCCAGATTCCTTTTATTTATGTTTTCCGGGATAATGATGCTTTTTATATCTTGTAATCATACACCACAGAAGGCTGAAGAGCCAACTGAAGTCAGAACACCTGTCACTATAGTTCCTGTTGTATACAAATCAGTCACATCATCAGTTCCTTTACCTGCAGTTGCAACATTTATGAATAAAAGTATCATCAGGGCTACAACTACGGGAACCATTGAGAAAATATTAATTAATCCCGGTGATTTTATTGCCGCTGATCAGTTGCTTTTTACCATCAGGACGCGGGAAGCAATGGCGCTTGACAAAAAAGCTCTTGAGGATTCCAGTTTTAGCTTTAAAGGATTAATAAACATTACTGCTCATAAGGAAGGCGTAATAAATTCTATCAGCTATCAAAAAGGGGATTTTGTGCAGGAAGGCGATGAAATGGCTGTTGTATCGGAACAAAACAGTCTGGTTTTCATCATGGATGTCCCTTTTGAGCTCGACAGGTACATTGAAAAAAACATGAACTGCATGATCATTCTTCCTGATAACCGGCATATTAATGGTACTATAGCCCGGAAACTGCCTGAAATGGATATTCAATCGCAGACCATCAGATATGTTGTCAAACCACAATCAACTGACCGGCTTCCCGGCAACCTGATAGCTAGTATCAATCTGGTCAAATCTACCAATGAGAAAGCTATGATTCTGCCGAAAAAAGCTGTATTGGGCAATGAAGCCCAGAGTGAATTCTGGGTAATGAAGCTGGTGAACGACAGTACCGCAATTAAAATTATTGTGAGTAAAGGCTTTGAAAATAATGAAGAAGTTGAAATAATCAATCCCGGATTCCTCCCTTCAGACAGAATAGTGTTGACCGGTAATTACGGGTTAGCCGACACTGCCAGGGTAACAATAATAAAGGAATGAAAGCATGAAGAATTTCTTCCTGTCATATAAGAATCCGATATCTGTTATTCTGGCAGTCATTATTGTGGGTGGAATCTTTCTCTATGGGCAGATTCAGGTTTCACTTTTCCCCGAAATCACCTTCCCAAAATTAAAAGTCATTGCAGATAACGGAGAACAGCCTGTAGATAAAATGATGGTGACAGTCACCAGACCATTGGAGGATGCTATTAAGCAAGTCCCTGATCTAAAGATATTAAGGAGCACTACAAGCCGGGGAACATGTGAGATCTCTGCATTTTTGAACTGGGGATCAGATATAAATGTAAATCAGCAGATGCTCGAATCACGTATCTCGCAGATAAAAAATTCTCTTCCCGCGGATGTTCAGATACAGGTTGAAAAGATGAATCCATCTATTCTGCCGGTTATTGGATTTACAGTAGAAAGTGATAAAAAAACACCTATCGAGCTTAACCTCATAGCAACTTATATAATCAAACCCTTTTTATCGCAAATCGATGGTGTTTCATCTGTTGGCATAATAGGTGGAAAAACAAAAGAGTACTGGATTGAGCTTAATCAGCTTAAAATGAGCACCTTTTCCATAACTCCTGAGATCATCAGGGATATGTTGAACCAGAATCACTTTATTACCTCAAATGGTTTTCTTACCGATTACCGGCGACTATATCTGAGTATCACAGACGCAGGACTTTATAACCTGAATGATGTCGGAAATGTTGTTCTCCGGAACGATGGCAAAAGACTAATAAAACTTAAAGATGTTGCTGATATAAATATCAGAGAAAAAACCGAGTATACAAGGATCAATGCAAACGGACGCCAGGGACTCCTGGTGGCGATACTTAAACAACCCGGTGCGAATCTGATTAACCTTTCGGAAAATGTTGCATCAAAGAAGAAAGAACTTGAGAAGCTCCTTCCCGCGGATGTTCATGTTTCTTTGTATTATGATCAGGCAGATTTTGTAAACAAAGCCATTAAAAGCGTCAATGACAGTATCTGGTTAGGACTTTTGCTTGCACTCCTGGTTGCAATAATGTTTCTAAGATCCTTCAGAGCCAGCGCTACTATTCTTGTGACCATTCCTGTCACTCTGCTTCTTTCAATAATTGTCCTTTATTGTATCGGATATACTCTGAATATTATGACATTCGGAGCTATTGCCGCTGCAATAGGGTTGATTATTGATGATGCTGTTGTGGTGGTGGAACAGATACACAGGACACATGAAGAATTTCCTGACAGGCCTTCAAATCAGCTTGTTCACCAGGCAATAAAATATCTTCTTCCCTCAATGATCGGATCATCCATAAGTACCATCGTGATATTCGTACCTTTTATGTTACTGGGTGGCGTGGCAGGTGCATATTTCAATGTTCTTACAAATACAATGATCATAACACTTGTTTGTTCCTTCTTTGTTACATGGATAGGACTACCGGTAATTTATCTCTGGTTTTCCAATTTAAGATCACTCTTCCCTGAAAAGAAGAAGCCTGATGTCAGAACGACAAAAAAAAGAAACTGGGTAAGTTTTTTCCTGCGCCGGCCAGTATTAAGCATCCTTTTCATTCTGTTCCTGCTTTTGTCAATTATTTATATTCTTCCTCATCTCGAAACGGGCTTCCTTCCTGAAATGGATGAAGGATCAATTGTTCTCGATTACAAAGCGCCACCCGGAACATCGCTCGAAGAGACAGACAGGATACTTATGGAGGTTGAGAAAATAATTGTAAAGATACCTGAGGTTGCAACCTATTCAAGGAGGACAGGTGCCCAGATGGGATTCTTTATAACCGAACCTAATGATGGCGACTATCTTATACATCTGAATGATAACAGGAAAAGAAGTACTGTTGATGTAATCGATGATATCCGGAAGCAGATCGAGGCGACCCAACCAGCACTCCAGATCGATTTCGGACAGGTTATAGGAGACATGCTCGGTGATCTAATGGCATCTGTTCAACCTATTGAGATTAAGATATTCGGAAGTGATCAGAAAACCCTGAATGAACTGGCAAAAAAGGTTTCAGGTGAGATTGAAAAGATCGAAGGTGTTGAGGATGTATTTGATGGTGTTGTTATTGCCGGGCCCTCTATAGAAGTTGTTCCTGATCAGCAGAAACTTGCACAGTTCAAAATCTCACCTGTTTCATTCCAGTTTCAGCTTCAGACAATGGTTGAGGGAAACATAATCGGTAGCATCCTTGAGAAAGAGCAGATGACTTCGATAAGGATGATTTACCCGAATAGCACTACAAACAGTCTTGAAAACATCAGGAGTCAGTTTGTTTTCCTCCCCGATGGTAAACTTACACCTCTGGCTACACTTTCTTCCATCAGCTTAAAAGAGGGAGTGGCTGAAATCAACAGGGATAATCTCAAATCGGTTTCTATAGTCACGGCAAGGTTAAATAACAAGGATCTTGGCAGCGCGATGAAGGAGATCCGGAAAACTATTGACTCCAAAATATTCCTTCCTCAGGGTTATAATATTGAATATGGCGGCGAATATGCCGATCAGCAGAAATCATTCAGGGAACTCCTGATGATCCTGATATTGTCCAGTCTGCTGGTGTTTGCACTTATGCTGTTCCTTTTCAAAGATTTCAGGGCAGCCTGTTCAATACTGTTTATTGCCATTCTGGGGATATCGGGAAGCCTGATTGCTCTTTTCATTACAAATACACCATTGAATGTGGGTAGTTATACAGGATTGATAATGATTGTAGGAATAATTGGCGAAAATGCAATCTTCACATTTCAACAGTTCACTACAAA
>PMNJ01000154.1:0-8211 GCA_003162595.1 Bacteroidales bacterium
TGCCAATGATATTTTAAATAAAAGTATTGTAGATTTTCGATATCAAGTGACACCACCTGAACTAAAGGACCGGGCACAGATTGAAAAGACAATAAATGGTATATTATCACGGCAAACACCTGAAATTTTCAATCAGATTTTAGATTTTGAAATAATTAATCCAGACTCTGAGAATTTAATAAATCTTCAAAATACTATTTTCCCAATTGAATTAGAAGGATATAATTTATTCTGCGTTGTTTTCAGAGATACTACAGAAATAAAACGATACGAAAAAGAATTGGTCCGGATAAGCGCCGATAAAGACAAATTCTATTCTGCTATTGCGCGTTATATGTATACTCCTCTCAATACATTCTATAATTTTTCAAAAGTTATGGCAGTGGAAATGGATACACTTCCGATCAAAGAACTTCAAAAGATGGCTGTTATGATGAGCAAATCAGCTACGAACCTTTACAGTCTTCTCGATAATTTGCTTCAATGGACCAAGATGAATCAGGGAAAAATCGCTTTTAAACCTGAAAAATTGAATTTCATAAAGACAAGTCAGGATGCTCTTTCGATTCTTAAACCAAATGCCGACCTGAAAAACATAAAAATAAATCACTTTGCAACTGAAGAGATTACTGTTTTTGCAGATGTTTTCATGATCAAAACAATTCTGAGAAATCTTGTTTCGAATGCAATAAAATTTACCGCCAATGACGCGCAAATAGATATTTCTGCTAAGCAAACGCCTTCATATGTAACAATTTCAGTTTTAGACAAAGGGGCAGGATTATCCTCTGATAATTTAACAAAACTGCTTACAACTTCAGAAATCCATACCGCCCTGGATATTGGTGAAGAAAAAGGAACAACTCTGGGATTATTGCTTTGTAAAGAGTTTGTTGAAAAACATGGCGGTAAAATCTGGGCGGAGAGTGCAAATGAATTAGGAAGTGAGGTTAAATTTACATTGCCAATATCTGCCAAAATTGTTAATGAGATCAAGAATTGATTAGAAAGTCAAATCCCGATTTTATTTTTACTTTTAGAGCTCAAACTAAATGACCATGGTTCAGAGCACGAAAGAGCATTTCATGAAAGCTGCCATTATTGAGGCCATCAAAGCATTTGACAAACAGGAGGTTCCGGTTGGTGCAGTCGTTGTTTGTAATAATATTATTATTGCCAGGGCTCATAATCTTACAGAAACGCTGAAGGATCCTACAGCTCATGCCGAGATGCAGGCAATAACTGCTGCCACAAACTGGCTCGGAGGCAAATATCTTGAAGATTGTACTATTTATGTGACTCTCGAGCCATGTGCCATGTGTGCCGGAGCTATAGGCTGGTGCCAGGCTTCAGCTCTTGTTTTTGGAGCTACCGATGAAAAGAAAGGATACAGAACCATATCCGATTCATTATTGCACCCTAAAACCAGTGTTGAATCTGGAGTGCTTGAGAAAGAGTGCAGGGAATTGCTGATGAGGTTTTTTAAAGGAAAAAGATAATTGTCATGGCCACACCATGGCGTGGCCCTACATAATATTGTCCATAAATGTAGGGTCATGCCATGGCATGACTCTGTGAAGTCCAAAAAAAAACACTAATTTTATCTAAAATCTTCCCTATGACTTTCGATAACAGCAGGACAATTATAAGTCTGAGAATAAAACTATTTGCAGCAACTATTGTGTTATTGACTTACCTGGCAATGGCATATGTAATCAGGCTGATTAAATTTCCATTCTTAGGTTTGAGCGATTCTGCCTGGACAATAATCCTTACAGGAATCTGGGTCATTCTTGCATTCATGCCGATGGTTCTGAATTATCAGTTTTTCAGTTACTCAGATGAGGGAGATTGTATAATTATCAGATATTTTACGGCTGGCATAGTTGGTGGTAAGAAGAACTCTTTTGAAATAAACAAAACCACATTTTCAGGATACAAGATTAAAAGTAGTTTTTTTGGAATTATTCAAAGCCTAGTGCTATTTCAGAAAGTTCAGGGAGGAGTTGCAACTTATCCACCGGTTTATATCAGTGCCTTGTCGAAGGATGAGAAGGCAAAAGTCAAGAAATCGTTAAACCTGTACAACACTCCTCTGTGAAGGTTATCATCTGATAACATGAGATTTATCATTTTTAATGGCTTTAAACAATCTCAAATTTGACTCACTTATATTTGAGCTAAATCATAACTAAAAATTAAAATAATGAATGTAGATAAAATCATGAACAACCTCGAGAGAAAGCATCCCGGAGAGGTTGAGTATTTACAGGCAGTAAGAGAAGTACTTGAGTCAATCGAAGAGGTTTATAATGAGAACCCCCAGTTTGAATCCGCTAATATTATTGAGCGGATTATTGAACCTGACCGTGCTGTTACTTTTAAAGTTCCCTGGGTTGATGATGAAGGAAATGTAAAAGTAAATCTTGGTTACCGAATTCAGTTCAATAACGCAATAGGCCCTTACAAAGGAGGCCTGCGCTTCCACCCCAGTGTTAACCTTTCAATTCTTAAGTTCCTCGGATTTGAGCAGATCTTTAAAAATGCACTTACAACTCTTCCTATGGGAGGCGCTAAAGGAGGTTCCGATTTCGATCCAAAGGGAAAATCAAATGCCGAAGTAATGCGTTTCTGCCAGTCGTTTATGCTCGAACTTTGGAAATACATCGGCCCGGAAACTGATGTCCCTGCAGGTGATATTGGAGTTGGTGGCCGCGAAATTGGTTTCTTGTACGGGATGTATAAGAGACTTTCAGGAGAACATACAGGAGTTTTGACCGGAAAAGGCAGTAATTGGGGAGGTTCATTGGTTCGTCCCGAAGCAACCGGCTTTGGCTGTGTATATTTCGCCAAAGAGATGCTGGCCACAAAAGGAGAATCATTTAAAGGGAAAAGAGTGGCGATCAGCGGTTTTGGTAATGTTGCATGGGGTGCTGCCCTTAAGGCAACTGAATTAGGCGGCAAAGTTGTTACTATATCCGGCCCTGATGGTTACGTATATGACCCTGAAGGTATCTCAGGGAAGAAAATAGAATATATGCTTGAGCTTCGTGCTTCAAATGAAGACATTGTTAAACCATATTCCTATGCATTTGAAGGTGTTGAATTTCATGAAGGAAAGCATCCATGGGAGGTTAAGGTAGACATTGCTCTCCCCTGTGCAACACAGAATGAACTTACCGGTGAAGATGCTCAGAAACTGATTAATAATGGTTGTATTTGTATCTGTGAAGGCGCAAATATGCCAAGCACTCCGGAAGCAGTTGAGATCATTCAGAAAAATGGTTTGCTTTTTGCCCCGGGTAAAGCGTCAAATGCAGGCGGTGTTGCGACATCAGGGCTGGAGATGACCCAAAACTCTATGAAGCTTCGCTGGAACAGGCAGGAGGTGGATGACCGGCTGCATGAGATCATGTGTAATATCCATGGCCAGTGTGTTAGTCATGGTAAAAGGGAAGATGGCTATGTCGATTATGTGAAAGGCGCCAATATTGCAGGATTCCTTAAAGTTGCCAATTCAATGCTTGATATGGGTGTGATATAAACCCCCGGTCCCCGCTTCGCGGCGACCTGCCCCCTAAAGGGGGCTTAAATCTCGTTTTTTAATTTAATTACCTCCCTTGAGAGAATTAGCCCCCCTTTAGGGGGGGTTGGGGGCAAAAAGATAGGGATCTGCAATTGCATGTCTCAATTTTTTCTATATTTGCCTGTCTCATTTTCTTGTGCTATGTCTGAAACATCGCTTAAGCATAAAATTGCTTTAGGTCTTATACCACGTATCGGTGATATCAACGCCAGAAAGCTGGTATCATTTTTTGGCAGCGTTGAAGCAATATTTCACGAACCATACAGAAATCTAATCAAAATCCCGGGAATCGGATCAGGCATTGCAAAATATATATGTGACAAAAATTATCTCGATACTGCTGAAAAAGAGGCAGAATATATTACAAAGAACAATATCACGACCCACTTTTATCTCGATAATGATTACCCATTCAGGCTCCGGCAATGTGACGATTCACCTGTTGTGTTTTTCTTTAAGGGGAACTGTAGTCTCGATGCTGCAAAAATTTTAAGTGTAGTCGGGACACGTAATGCCACAACAAGGGGAAGAGAATTATGTGAAAAGATCATTGAAGGGCTTGCAGTTGGTCATCCTGATCTTATTATTGTAAGTGGTCTTGCTTACGGAATTGATATCGCTTCCCATAAAGCAGCTCTGGCCAATAACCTGCAAACAATTGGGGTACTGGCACACGGATTTAAAACCACATATCCTGCCATTCACGCTTCAACTGCAAAGGCAATGGTAACTAAAGGCGGGCTTGTGACCGACTTCCTTTCAGATGCGCTTCCTGAGCGGAACAATTTTCTAAAAAGGAACAGGATAATTGCAGGATTAGCAGATGCCACCCTTGTTGTCGAATCAGGAATTAAAGGTGGAGCATTGATAACCGCAGACATTGCCAACTCATATAACCGGGATGTATTTGCTGTTCCGGGGCGGCCGGATGATCAATGGGCAGCCGGTTGCAACAGCCTGATCAAAAGTAATAAAGCATCGCTTATTGAATGTTCTGATGATATCGAGTACTTTCTTAACTGGAAACCTGAGAAATCAAAACCCGAGGTACAGAGAACCCTATTTTCTGACCTTGATGAAAATGAGAAAATCATATTTGAATTGATTTCAAAACAGGGCGAACTAAACATTGATACAGTTTGCAGAGCGCTTGATATACCAGTTAATAAACTATCATCTCTGCTTCTTCAGATGGAATTCAAAGGATTATTAAAATGCGCTCCTGGTAATCTGTATCGAACAGTGTAAGCTTATCGTTTATCGCTTATCGCTTAAAAAGTCAATGCCTAAAGATAAACGATAAACAATAAACGTAAAACGAGGATTTCTGGCATTGTTTTTATACTTTTATACCTCCAATTAATCTTTTAACTAAAACTTTTTATTATGGATCCAAGAGTTCAACAATTCATGGCCATGATCAAAGCCAGAAATCCTGGTGAGAATGAGTTCCATCAGGCTGTTCAGGAGGTTGCAGAATCCCTGATTCCTTTTATTGAAGAAAATCCCAAGTATAAACACGCAAAAATTCTGGAAAGGATTGCAGAGCCTGAAAGAACAATAATCTTCAGGGTGCCATGGTTAGATGACAAGGGTGAAGTTCAGATAAACCGGGGCTTCAGAATCGAGATGAACAGTGCTATCGGCCCATACAAAGGAGGACTGAGACTTCATCCCACTGTTAATCTGGGTATACTGAAATTCCTTGCTTTCGAACAGGTTTTTAAAAACAGCTTAACAACTTTGCCTATGGGTGGAGGAAAAGGCGGTTCTGATTTTGACCCAAAGGGAAAGTCGGACAATGAAGTGATGAGATTCTGTCAGAGCTTCATGTCGGAACTTTTTCGTCATATCGGCGCCGACACCGATGTTCCTGCAGGTGATATTGGAGTAGGTGGACGTGAAATAGGATTTCTTTTCGGCCAGTATAAAAGACTGAAGAATGAATTTACAGGTGTTCTGACTGGTAAAGGCATCGAATGGGGTGGTTCTCTTATCCGTCCTGAAGCTACAGGGTATGGAGCAACATATTTTGCACAGGAGATGCTCTCGACCCGAGGGGGTAGTTTAAAAGGGAAAATCATATCCATTTCCGGATCAGGCAATGTAGCCCAGTTTGCTACTGAAAAAGTTTCAGAGCTCGGAGGAAAAGTAGTTACATCTTCTGATTCAAACGGTTTTATCTACGATCCTAAAGGCATTGATGCCGAAAAACTAAATTTCATTATGGAACTAAAAAATGTAAGGAGGGGAAGGATAAAAGAGTATGCTGAAAAATATGGAGTTGAATACTTTGAAGGGAAAAGGCCATGGATAATTAAATGCGATATAGCTATGCCTTGTGCTACACAGAATGAAATAAATGAGGAGGAAGCTAAATTACTGGTTAAGAACGGGTGCAATTGTGTATCGGAAGGATCTAACATGCCTTCCACACCTGAAGCTGTGGAGGTATTTCTCAATGCTCAAATCCTTTATGGTCCGGGAAAAGCAGCCAATGCAGGCGGTGTTGCCACATCAGGACTTGAAATGACCCAAAACTCAATGAGATTGCCATGGTCGCGTGAAGAGGTTGATGAAAAGCTTCAGACAATTATGAAGAACATTCATAAGACATGTGTTAAGTATGGCACAAAAGATAGTGGCTTTATAAACTATGTCGATGGCGCCAATATCGGTGGTTTTGTAAAAGTGGCAAATGCCATGATTGCTCAGGGGGTTGTTTAATGCAGTTTATTGATACTCATACACATCTCTATCTTCCGGAATTCAATACCGACAGAGATGAAGTGGTAAACAGGGCAATTGCTAACGGTATTTCAAAAATGCTGTTGCCTAATATAGATACGGGATCTGTTGACCAGATGCTTTCTGCAGTGAACAGGTACCCTGGTATCTGCTATCCAATGACCGGACTTCATCCCACTTCGGTTAAAGAGGATTATCTTTCCCAGTTGGAGAAACTTGAAAACCTGTGCACAAAACACAAATTTGTTGCTATCGGGGAAATTGGCATCGATCTATTTTGGGATAAAACTTTCCTGAAAGAACAGATAATTGCATTCAGAAGACAAATTGCATTTGCTTTGGATAACCGGTTACCTGTTGTGGTACATTCCAGAGAAGCATTTCCAGAAGTTTTTTCCGTTCTGGATCAGTTTAAAGGAAAGGAATTGAAAGGCGTTTTTCACGCCTTTTCAGGTAGTATCAGAGATGCAGAAAAAGCTATAGATATGGGATTTAAGCTCGGAATTGGCGGCATTGTGACTTTTAAAAATTCCGGACTGGATAAAATTATCAAAGAGACTGGTCCTGAGAGCCTTATTCTGGAAACCGATTCTCCATATCTTGCCCCGGTACCATACAGGGGAAAACGGAATGAGAGTTCCTATATTTGCATCATAAATAAAAAACTGGCTGATATATTTGGAATCGAAGAAGAAGAGGTAGCATCTGTTACCTATTCAAATTCAGCCGCACTTTTCAATCTTTAAGTGAAAAAATGAAAAATAAAAAGGAAATCTCAATACTTATCATTTATACCGGGGGAACCATCGGAATGGTTCACGATCCTCATACCGGATCTCTTATACCAATTGACTTCAGGCACATTTCAGATCATGTCCCTGAACTTCGAAAATTCGGATATGATCTTCATTCGATATCCTTTGATCCTGTGAAAGATTCTTCAAATATTGATCCCGGAGTTTGGGTTAAGATGGCAGAGATAATTGAAGAAAGCTATGACGATTTTGATGGCTTTGTTATCCTGCATGGCACTGATACTATGGCATATACTGCATCTGCACTGAGTTTTATGCTTGAGAACCTTGGAAAACCTGTTATTCTTACCGGTTCACAATTGCCGATAGGTCTGTTGCGTACAGACGGGAGGGAGAATCTTATTACTGCTATTGAGATAGCCGCAGCTATGGAAAACGGTTCTCCTACTGTTCCGGAGGTTTGTATTTTCTTCGATAATAAGCTTACCCGTGGTAACCGTACAACCAAGATGAGTGCCGAGCATTTCGATGCATTCTATTCTCCGAATTATCATACCCTTGCTGAAGTTGGCTTACATTTAAAATATTATAATAATCTTATAAATTATCCCGATAAAGAACATAAACTAATTGTTCATAAAGGATTTGATACGAATGTTGCAATTCTTAAACTATTCCCCGGTATTAACAGGAAACTGGTAAATGCAATTACCAAAACCGAGGGATTACGTGGACTTATAATTGAGACCTATGGGTCGGGTAATGCGCCAACCTATCAATGGTTTTTAGATGACCTGAAACAATTTATTGATAAAGGTGGAATAATTTTAAATGTTACCCAGTGTCATGGAGGCAGTGTTGAGATGGGGTTATATGAGACCAGCCGACAGATGCTTGCTGCTGGGGTGGTTAGCGGAAGAGACATTACTTCAGAGGCATCTGTCACCAAACTGATGTACCTTCTCGGAAGGTATCCATCCGGGGCAGAAGTAGTACATTCTTTGAATATTTCTCTTGCAGGAGAAATCTCATGACGGGTCGTTTTGTAAAAATATTTTTGTATTTTGCGGCTCTGTTTTTTAACCCCGTAGCATTAATAAGGAGAGATGCAGGAGTGGTTTA
>PMNJ01000154.1:8295-14310 GCA_003162595.1 Bacteroidales bacterium
TAGTTCGTCAAATATTAATAAGGATTATTCAGGATTTGCAAGGTTCCTTCCCTGGCGATCACGACCGAACGAAGAGAAGTCGTAATCCCTTACCAAAGACCTCTCCCAAACCCCTCCCCCAAGAGGGAGGGGCTTAGTTCATCAAATATTAATAAGGTTTATTTAGGATTTGCAAGGTTCCCCTCCGGGATCACGACCGGGCGAAGTGAGGTCGTAATCCCCCTCTCTCAGCAAAGACAAAGCAAAGTATGAATTATGCAGGTCCGAAATGGTCAACAGTTACAATACTTTCTACCGGAGGAGAATATCAATAGACTGACGTTCAGTCATTGTTAAACTGACAACCTTATTAAAATTTGTCCAATCAGGTTTTGTTCGTTTGATTCCTTCCCAAATGAAAACGTCTTCAAATTTTCCGCCATATACTAATTTATCCATAGTATAGTACTTGAATACATGCACCAGATTTCCTGAATTAGAATCATATCCGACAACTGTTGTACGAATAAGAGAGGTTCCGGGATTTGTCATAAGTATCTTCAACTGCTCGAGGGCTGAAGTGTTCTCTTCACCATCCAGACGAATCTCGAGAAACCAGGTCAACTCTACTAAAGGAGTGCTGATTTCCCGTTTATACAAAGTCCTTTTCACATTGTGCGCAATCTGAATTAACTCAATTGTTGCACTGCAGTCAATTAAGTTTTTCCCTTTGTTGCCTACCCGTGAAGAAAGAAATATATGCTGGTTTCTGTAACGGATAAAAAAATTGTCTGTCAGCAATATATCATTAGGCCGCTGCAAAAATTTGTATGCAAGAAAACCTCCGAAAACTGGAATAAAAGTCAGCTCAAAACACGATTCAATAAATACAATTACCTGTCCGGCTCCTGCTTTAGGAATAATATCTCCGTATCCAATTGTCGTGAACGTAACAGCGCTAAAATAAATATAGTCAAGGAAGTGGACAGTTTTGGCTCCTGCCGCTGACTTAAAATCTAATGAATCAAATAAAAAATATATTAATCCAAAAACTGATGTTATTGCTATATAGATTGCGACACCTTTAAGAACGGCTTTCAATATCCGATGAGACCAGAAATATGAAGCAAGATTTTGAATTGTCTTCGTAATAGGTTTGAATTTCATACTGTTCCCGGGGAGCTCATAAACGAATGGATAATTCAGCTAATTATTATATAGTTAAATGGTATACCTAAGAGTGAAGCAAAAAATGTCCCTTTTTCTAGCATATCTTCATCTTCATCTTTGTAGTACCAGTTAATTATGAACCTTTTCACATTCTTCCTGAGATGAATATGAGTAATTTTATGAATTGTATCAAGTAAAAATTTAGTACCGACACTGTTAATAAATTCAAGATAAATCTCAACATATGTAATTTCTGCAGGCTTTTTAAAATATTCTTCTATCCATTCCTCAAATACGATAAAGAAGTCCACCGGATTTTCAGTAATTAACCGGCCTGTTAACTTAATAATCCCATCCGTGTCGAGAATGACCTCAGGCGTGTTTTTCGTTCGTGATAATATTTTCTGATTAGTGGTCAAGTTGTTATTTTTTTTGAAAATTGTGTTATAGCTCATTATAAGTTTGTTATTCAATCTATTACCAGATTGACAGATTTGTTCGGTTTGACATTCAGAGAACATTACAATTTTAAGCCAATAGAGAAAAAGATTCTAATAAGAAATATAAGTTATTAACAACTTCCTTTTCGTCTATTTCAATGCTATTTAAACTACCATGTAACTCAATACAAATTTATTCTATTTGTGTTTATTTCTACTTGCAAATGTACAAATAAACGACCGTAAGTATGTATCCGGAATATTTGAAATTAATATTCAGCAAGGATTCCTGCCTGACTTGCCTTAAAGAGGTTACCCAGGGGATCACGCCAGAGCAAAGTGAGTATGTCACAATTGCACAGGTTAGCCACCCTGAACCAAAAACTCTCGAAATCGGATCACGAGCTCCTATTCAGTTTGCAAAACTGGAAAATACGGAAGATCCCGAAGAGTCTAAGTAATTGACTCCGTGGCTCTCTGAGAAACTTCTGTGACCCTATGTGTAACAAAAAAATAAAGAACTTACACAACTTGTCCCGCTTAGGCGGGAGAGCGACACAGAGAAGTACAGAGTTGCACAGAGAAGTTAAAATACAAATCTTATTTTATTTTCCCGAAATCAATATTCATACCAACAAAAAAACGTCTCCCAGGGGAAATGAAATCATAATTATTAGGAATTACGATTCCGAATATATTATCAAGACCGGTTGATATCCGCAGCCATTTATATTCCTGGGAAATTGTAAAACGCAATGAGCTGTATGGCCTGTCATATCCTGTTGTTCCATCAGGATTCTGATATGTCCTTTGACCCATCAACTGACAGTAAAGTTGTGCAGTGAAGGAATAATTATTTTTCCTGAAATTATAATCTGCTGATATATTACCAGAGTGTTTTGCAGTATTGTACAATTGAAGGCCTGTCTCATTATCAAGCGCATGAACATAAGTATATCCGGCACTCAACCATAGACCATTGAATACCTTCTGTTTCGATAATAAATCGATACCATTAACCGAGGCACTGGCAACATTCTCATACTGATATGTAGTTTCAACAGCATCAGGTACAGATATTATGTTCGTGGTAATCATATCTGACAATACGTTTCTATAAACAGTTACNNGGATTGCCTATTACAAAAAATTCGCCAAAATGGTCGAAATAAAAGTATAATTCCTTCAGATCAGGGGACCTGAATCCTGTTCCTGCTGATGCTCTGAAATTTAAGAACCCCTGCTTATACATTGCTGAGATTTTTGGAGCTGCATTAAATCCATAATTGCTGTGAGAACCCGTGCGAATACCTCCTATCAGTTCCCATCGTTCACCAAAGCGAATATCTTCCTGTAAATAAACCACAGCCTCCGAGGCATTTTTTAAACCTCCGTCTACACGTGTGGAGAAAAGCCGTTCCGTACTATATTCCAGACCTGCAGTTAAATTGTTCTTATCTGAGAGATGAAAATTGCCCTGTGTCCTGAATGTCTGAATGAAATCGTAAGAAGCTGTATCTCTTTTATTGTTTAATTGTTCAAGAACTGTATAAGTGTTATATCGGTCGCGGTAATATGAAAAGTCAATTGAGTTTTTACCGAAATAGTACTGTCCTTTCAACCCTCCGCTTAGATCGATATAAAGATCGTGCACAGGACGCGCGCTGACATTTCCTCGTTCGAACTGATAATAAGTGAAATACGGAGTAAAAGATAAATTCGATGAAGGAGTTATCTCAAATTTCTGACTGATTTGAAATGATGTGTATGGAGTCTGAGTCCAGTCATGTGGAGTTTCCGGAGTTACATCATATCCATCTGTACGGTTGTAATTAATACTTGTCCTCGATCCTATTATTCCTTTTTTCAAGGCAATAGTGCCACCGGAATAAAGCTCATTATATTTTGAATACCGTGAATAGAATTTTGCATCAAATGGTTCATTAATCTTTTTTGTAATAATATTAATAACACCACCTATGGCATTGGATCCGTATAGTGACGATGAAGCGCCTTTTATTATCTCAATATGGTCGATATTTTCAAGATTGAGCATAGAATAATCTATATCACCGTCTACTTCACCTGCAATTCTTTCTCCATCGATAAGAAACAATACATATTTTGCATCCATTCCCTGAAGCGTTACTGTTACTAATGTCCCATTATGATTTACATTAAGACCAGACACCATAGTCTGTAATGCATCAGTTACATTTGTAATACCTAGTTCAAGCATTTTACGGGCACTTATAACCTGGGTAAGAACCGGAACATTTTTTAATGCTTGTTCTGATTTTGTACCGGTCACAACAACCTCGTTTAAATCTATATTGGATTCCCTCATTGAAAAATCAACATGGTTTTCTCCATTAAGCACTGTAATTGATCTTTCCTGAGTTTCGAATCCTAAAAATGACACACGTATTATATATGTTCCCGGATTTACTTTGTTTATTTTATAAAATCCCTTCTTATCTGTTACTGTGCCATAGGTGGAACCTTTTATTAAGATGGTTGCACCTGCAACTGAACTGCTATCCCTTCCGGTAACATATCCTGATAAGCTGACCCCCTGTGAAAAAGAGACTGAGGGAATAAATAATAATAAAATAAACGTCTTCAGTATTCTCAGCATCTACTCAAGATTTTTTGATCCGTCAGGCTGATATTTGTATTGAAAAGAAACATAACCTGATATATTTTCAGGGCTATAGTAGCTTTTAAACCAGATCTTAGCATATTTACCTGTTGCTGTTTTAACAATATATATGTAATCAGCTGGCACGATTTGTGTTCCCTCGGTTGCAAACTCCAGTGTGAACCAGGTATATAATACAGGATTTACCACATAGTAGGCATAGCCCTGTTGAATTGCAATACTTATTGAATCGTCCTTTGCAAAAGTTGCTGTATCTGAAACAATAATTAAAGCATCAAACCCAGTCTGCCCTTTCTGGTAAGAATTTGCAGCGCTGCCTGAACCACTGCCCGATTTCCCTCCGTTTGTTTTTATGCGGTAACGCTGGAAAGCAAGATCCCAAGCACTTGAATTGGCAGCGTCAGTCACAGTTACAGTGTCATTACTGGAAAAACTAAAGTATTTCCATGTTGTTGAACCAGTGGAATTTACTTCAAATGTCTGGTCTTGAATTGGCGCTTGTTTATTATCTTTTTTACAGGCGAAAACCCCTATAATAATGAATACTGATAAAAAAGCTGATTTCTTCATAGTTCTAATGATTTTATTCCCCAAAAATAAAACCGATAGAATAGTGAAAATGGTAAAAATCAGGGTTTTTGTGGTACTAATTTTTTGTGAATATCACGGAATTTTTTAGGAGTAAGCCCTGTTCTGTTCTTAAACACTTTATTGAAGTAAGAATTATCTCCAAAATTGAGCTTATAGGCAACCTCTGAAACAGACAGATCAGAAGATAACAATAGTTTTCTGGCTTCCTGCATCAGTCTGTTTTGTAGAATTTTTTTAAGTCCGCAGTTAAAATGCTTATTACAAATATCATTTAACTGGCTTTCAGATATATTAAATGCTGAACTATAAAATCCCAATTGCTGTTCCTTTATGAAATATGAATCTACCAGGTGCGACAATGAGTGAATGAGGATACTTTCATTGTTATTTGATTTCCCCGATTTAGTTTCATACAACTCAGAAAGCTTTAACAGCATTATATTCAATTGTGAGCGGATGATAACGGCGGAATTATTGGATGGAGTATACCATTCGTATTCGCTTTGTATTGATTTTAATACTGTATTTATAGGGCCAAACTCATTGTCTGATAGATCTATACATGGATTACACACATTAGTTCCTGTCTGTGATGTATAGGAAAAAACATTTAACAGACGGAGAAAACTGAATTCTTCAACATAAAAATCCTGACAAAAGAAAAAGATTGTTCCTTCCACATCTCCAAGGTCCTCAAATGAATGCATCTGGTTAGGGGCAACAATACATATGGTTTGAGGTTTAACAGGGTACCTGTCATTATTAATTAATATGCTTCCGTTGCCTTTAGTAAATAAAATAACAGAGTAAAAATCATGAGTATGTTCCTTCCTGATGAAACAATAGAGATTTAAAAACTTCACAAAACTATTTAAATAAATCCCATGCACTTTAATATCCCTGAGGAAACTAAAATGGTAAAGTGGCTTTTCAGTATTATGATATTGATCTAAATCTGATTTCATCTAACTGCCAAAAATAACAAAATAATAATGCTGCTATCAACAACTGTAATAAATATCACATTTTATGTAAAAATCAACTACTTGCCAGTCAGTCGAAATCGTCTGCCTGAAGCGTTGAATTCATTTGATATCAGAATATCATACTAAATGTTGTACCCTTATTTATTGTGGAACTAACCTCGAGTCGGGCATGATGCAGCATCATTAT
>PMNJ01000260.1 GCA_003162595.1 Bacteroidales bacterium
GTTGAGAGACGGGCTTTTTGTTTGTGTGCCGCCGAAAAAATCAAATCCTTTTGAGGAAATCCCGGAATTCCTTGTACCCCCTTTTTATTTCCCCCCAAGGGGGGAAAAATCCTCACTGTTTTATTGTAATTGTTATAAATACCAGAGAATTATCGCCCCCTTGGGGGAGATACCTCGAAGCGGCAGAGGGGTTTAACTCCCGAAACAGATCCCCTTGGGGGAGATGTCATCCGCCAGCTGGCGGATGACAGAGGGGTTCCGCTATCGTATTCCGCATCCCAGAAAAACTGCCGGTGAAGGTTCCTATATAATATATGGTATAGTAATTTCTGCATTTTTGAAGTTTTGCTTTAAAAAAATCACATTTTTAAAGGATTTGTTTGAAATATTTAGTAAATTTGGATAGCTGTGTTTCTAAATCGTGAATTAATGTCACTTCTAAATTACATCGAAAGATTGCGACGTAGTTATGCGTTACTCTCTGCTTTAATTGCTGATCCCGGTAACTCAAAAAACTTTAGTCACTCTAGGCACTCCAAACTCTAGGCACTAACTTTTATGGATCTGATACCATTCTCAATATCAAAATTCAGTCTCGAAAACTACCTGATAAACATAACGACCAGGAGCAGGATTATCTATTGGATTATAATCGGGATGATAATTTTTAGTATTGCCATTCTTCCTTTTATCTATGTTGATGTTTCAGTGCAGGCCAGAGGCTATTTTCAATCGGACATTGAAAAGCAGGTTGTTTTTGCTCCATTCCAGGGTAAAATTATTTATACATCGATCCATAATGGAGAAGCAGTAAAAAAAGNNAAAAAAGGTGATACGCTTTTGGTCTTTGATACAGGATCAATAAGGGCTCAGCACACTTCGCTGGAACAAAGGACAGGGGAAAACAATGCTTCTATGAAGGATCTGGAAAAGCTGACTAAAATTCCTTCTTTAGAAAGCCGCTCTTATCATATAGGATTAATAACACAACGATATAGGGCGGAATTTGAAAACCTCAGAAATCAGCATCTGATTCAGTTTCAAAAATACCAGAAGAAGCTGACAGAACATGAACGGAATAAACTTCTTTATAATCAGCAGATCATACCAAAGATTGATTATGAAAACTCGCTCTTTTTGCTTAGTTCAGAGAAAGATAATCTGGATCAGATATTATTATCTCAGAAATCACAATGGCAGAGCGACTTATCTATGCGTCGAAGTGATTCGGTCAAATTGCTTGCCGACTTAAAGCAATGCTCTGAGGAGCTGACAAACAGAATAGTTCTCGCTCCGACAGGTGGAGAAATAATTCAAAGTTCAGATATTCAGACCGGAAGCCTTGTAACTCCGGGACAGAAAATTGCGGAGATATCTCCGGGAGGAGAACTGGTCGCGACCTGTTTTGTAAAACCCGCAGATATCGGGCTTATCCACGAAAAGCAGAAAGTTAAAATCCAGGTAGACGCATTTAACTATAATGAATGGGGAATGCTGCAGGGTGATATTATTGATATTTCGGATGACATGATTGTTGAAGATGGATCGGTAGCATATTTCAGGGTTAAGTGTAAACCTGAAAAAACATTCCTTTCATTAAAGAATGGTTATAAAGCGGAAATTAAAAAGGGGATGAGCCTCAACACCAGGATCCTGGTAATTCGACGGAGTTTATATCATTTATTATTCGATAAGGCAGATAAATGGCTCAATCCTTACACCTATTCTAAGGAGTAGTATTATGAAAATAACTGTAAAACAGAGGGATATTACAGATTGCGGGGCAGCTTGTCTTGCTTCAGTTGCTGCCTGGTATAAACTGGCATTGCCGGTAGCACGAATAAGGCAATTTGCCGGAACCGATAAAAAAGGGACAAATGTTTTAGGACTTGTGGAGGCTGCAGGAAAGATGGGATTTCTGGCAAAAGGGGTGAGAGGAGATTGGGATAGCTTATTTAAAATTCCAAAACCGGCGATTGCACATATTATTGTGAAAGAGGTCCTTCATCACTATGTGGTTTTAATAAAAACAACAGATAAGTATATTGAGATCATGGACCCCGGAGATGGAGCCTTTCATAAGATTGAACATGAAGAATTCAAAAAACAGTGGACAGGAGTGCTGGTACTTATTGCTCCCGGAGAGAAATTTACAGTCAGAAATGAAAAAGTATCGGCCCAGGTTCGCTTCTGGAATCTAATAAGACCTCACAGGGGTATTCTGTTGCAATCTCTTGTAGGCGCACTGGTATTCTCAGTACTTGGACTTGCAATGTCAATTTATGTAGGGAAGCTTGTTGATACCGTACTGCCGGGAGGGAATCTGAGCCTTTTAAACCTGCTGGGCATTGCAATGGTGCTTATTATTGTACTAAGGCTCGTGCTTAGTTTTTTCCAGTCAATTTTTATTCTTAAAACCGGACAGAAAATTGATGCGACACTTATACTTGGATACTATCAGCATCTGTTAAAACTGCCTCAGACCTTTTTTGATAATATGAGGACAGGTGAAATAATATCAAGAATTGGTGATGCGGTAAAGATTCGATTATTTGTTAATGAAGTATCAATAAACTTCATTCTTAACATCTTTATTCTGATAGTTTCTTTTATACTGATGTTTACCTTCTTCTGGAAACTGGCGCTTATCATGCTTATTGTTGTCCCTCTCTATACCCTGATATATTATATCTCAAACAGGCTTAACAGGAAGGTGCAGCGAACAGTTATGGAGCGGGCGGCAGATCTTGAGGCACAATTGGTGGAATCTCTTAACTCAGCAGGTACTATTAAACGATTCGGCCTTGAGGATTTTTCAAATCTGAAAACCGAGACAAGATTTGTCAGTCTTCTTGAGATAATTTACAAATCAGGATTAAACAGTATTTTTTCATCAGGTTCTACCAGTCTTGTTTCACAGTTAATTACTATTCTTGTTTTGTGGGTGGGAGCCGGATATGCAATTGGCTCGCAGATTACACCCGGGGAGCTGCTTTCATTTTATTCAGTTGTTGGATATTTTACAGGTCCGGTTACTTCTGTGATCGGATTTAACCGCACCCTGCAGGATGCCGGAATTGCTGCTGACAGGCTATTTGAAATTTTTGACCTTGAAATAGAAGATGAAGCAAACAAGATAGAACTAAAACCTGAAATGGTTGATGACATGCATTTTGAGAATGTAAAGTTCCGGTATGGTACGAGGGTAGAGGTTTTCGATACTTTAAATCTTACGATAAAAAAGGGAGAGATAACTGCTGTTGCAGGTGAGAGTGGTTCCGGGAAAACAACACTGGTTTCATTACTTCAAAATCTCTATCCACTTCAGTCAGGTCATATTCGCATCGGGCGTTATGATCTTCGTCATCTTACCAACCAGTCGTTACGCAAGGTTGTTTCTGTAGTTCCACAGAGAATTGATCTGTTTTCAGGGAATGTTGTGGATAATATTGCTGTCGGGGATTTTAATCCTGATATGACCAGGGTTATTGAGGTATGTGATAAACTCGGGATGACAAAATTTATTGAACAGCTTCCGCATGGATTCAATACCCATCTTGGAGAGAATGGAGCCGCATTGTCAGGCGGGCAGCAGCAACGGATAGCTATTGCCAGGGCGCTTTATCGCAATCCGGAGATACTGATTCTTGATGAAGCCACTTCCTCTCTGGACTCACTGGCAGAGACATTTGTGCAAAACACTCTGAGATTACTTAGGGAAGAATCCAAAACGGTAATTGTTATTGCCCACCGGCTCTCAACGATTAATATGGCTGACAGGGTCGTTATACTTGATAAAGGAATGGTTGTTCAGGACGGGTCATTTGCAGAACTGTCAGTAATTGA
>PMNJ01000255.1 GCA_003162595.1 Bacteroidales bacterium
CGGGCATGATGCAGCATCATTATCTGTTGTGACAGACTCAACCCGATCCCCGAGTTATTAGCCTTTGTTGAATAAAAAGGAAGGAATATCCGTTCAAGTACCTCATCACTAATACCTTTACCAGTATCAGAAATTGATATTTGAACATGATCTGATTCATTTATTCTTGCAGTAATAGAAAGTCTGGGGGTCGAAGTTTCCTGCATAGCTTCCAGGGCATTCTGAAAAATGTTTATGATTACCTGCTCAATAAGTTCCATGTCGGCTTCAATGGATAGGTCAGTGGGAACAATTTCCTTTTCAAACTTTACTCCTGTCTCCTTAAATTTTGCCTTGTACAGTGTTGAAATGCGTTCAAATAAATCACGAAGAAAAATCTTCCGCAGGTTTGGCTTAGGAATATCTGTAAGACTTTTGGTAGCCTTTACAAAATTAATCAATCCCTTCGTCCGGGATTCAATAATTCTTAAACTATGGTGAATATCTTCAGTAACCTCCCCTCCTATTTTTTCAGGCTTCTGAACCACCCCCGACTCATCTTCAAGCATTTGAGCAGTCATCCCTGCAAGATTGGTAATGGGGATAGCTGAATTAACAATTTCATGCGAGATAATATTCACCAGTTTCTGCCAGGTATCGATCTCTTTGCTTATCAGTTTGTCTTTTTGCCGTTCTAATTCATCTTTTTGTTCTTTCAGCTCTTTGTTCTGTAAATCAAGTTCGCTGTTCTTTCCATTTAACTCAGCCTCAAAGTGGAAATTAAGCAATCGCAGGTAATAGATATTTGCATTAATAAACAGGAAAAGTGCAATTTGCGCAATTTTATAGAATGGATAGAAAGTATTTATCCTGTCGACTATAGGATAACTGTTCATTCCAGGCTCGACCATCCCAGGTTTGCCCAACATGATCATAATACGGTCTATGAATATTGTCAAAAGGAAAAGATATGATAGGGAAAACCAGTAGAGAAATTTTTCCTTATGTGGATGCACCAGCATCTGCGGGATAATTGAAGCACCAATTACTACGTATGGATAATACGTAAAATCTTCCTCTTGAACATATCCTATCAAAGTCGGAACAAGCAGGAATACAACTGAAGGAAGAAAAATAAGCGAGAGCCTGCTGAGATTAGTTAAACCATATCGGGCAATTAACAGATTCAGTAAACTGAGTAGAAGGGTCCATGCTACCCGAAGCGTGCCTATTGACACTACCATGTTAGTAATTCCTTGAGTAACAATGGTTGTCACAAGCAATAAAAACATAGAGATCAGTAATACAAAATTGAGCTGATTGACAAGAACAATTGTTCTGCGGCTCAATTGCTTTCCAGCTTCATTGATTCCAAGATTGGAAATATTTTTCCAGATGTTTTGCATTCTGCCTGTTTCTTATTTTTATAAAGTCTTTTATTCTTTATCAAAATATTTAATATTGCAATAAAGGAGTATCTGTTTACAAATTTTCCAACCCAAAATGTGCAATCTTCCGGTACAGGGTACTTCTCGCTATGCCCATTTCTTCCGCCGCCTTCGAAAGATTCCCGTTATGTTTACTCATTGCACTGGTGATTGCTTTTTTTTCATAATCTTCAATATGGATCGTAGGTTCATCTGAAAGTGGAGCAGATTTAGATCTGGTTCTGAGAATAAAATCATCAGGTGTAAGGGTTCCGCATTTGCAAAGAATAACCGCTCTTTCAATTGTATGAGCGAGCTCCCTGATATTCCCCGGCCAGTAGTATCCTTCTAGTTTTTGAAGAGTATCTTCCTTAAGCTTTATTCCTTGTTTGCAATATTGCCTTGAAAAAAGTTCAAGGTAATAATCTGCGAGAAGGCTGATATCTTCTTTTCTTTCTCTTAGAGGTGGAAGTATTATCTCTACAGTGTTGATACGATAAAGGAGGTCCTGGCGGAATTCAAATGAATCAGCCATTTCGTACAAAGGCATATTAGTGGCTGATATCAGTCTGACATTTACAGGTACCGGATGGTTACTTCCTATTCTCACTACTTCCCTGTTCTGAATTGCAGTAAGAATTTTAGCCTGTAACGGCAGGCTGAGATTTCCTATCTCATCCAGGAATAATGTTCCGCCTGATGCTATTTCAAATCTTCCGGCACGCTCTTCCCTTGCATCAGTAAATGCGCCACGGGTATGTCCGAATAACTCAGCTTCAAAAAGAGTCTCGGGAATAGATCCAAGATCAACATGAACAAATGAGTTTTGACTTCTTAATGATTCACGATGCAAAGCCCATGCAGCAAGCTCCTTGCCTGTTCCGTTTTCCCCGAGTATCAATACACTGGCATCAGTAGGAGCAACCGTTTTTATGATTTCTGCAATTTGAGCCATAATTGATGACCTGCTTATAACTTCAGGGTATTTTAAATTACCCGGATTACCCGATCCGACCAGATTTCTCTTAGGCTTGTTGCCACCACTCTCAATCTGTCTCAGGTTAATAACATTATTAATTGATGTAACAAGTTGCTCTTTGTTCCAAGGTTTTGTTATGAAATCAACTGCGCCTAACTTCATAGCCTGTACGGCCAGGTTGATTTCACCATAGGCAGTGGTGGTTAATATGCAGGCGATGGGATCAATCCGGAGAATTTTTTCAAGCCATTCTAATCCTTCTTTACCTGATGTGCTGCCACGGGAATAATTCATATCAAGCAGAATCACATCATATTTACATGTTTTAAGGTAATTGGGTATCAAATCCGGACGGTCAAGGGTATCGACTTTCGCAAACAGACCTCTTAATACAAGTCGCGCTGTATATAAAACATCATTATCATCGTCAACGACCAATACGCTACCAGATTCGTCTGATTTCATATAAGGTATATGAGTGATTATTTGCTGTTAACAGGCAAATATTAGTAAAGATAATAATTGTTGCGTACCGAATCAACTAAATGTAGCAAAACGCTACAGTTTTAATTCAAGGTCAATTCGATCACTACTCTATATGGCTGATTATCTTATTGCTATACAGATTGGCCTGATAATTGATTTCCATTCACTGTTAAAAGAGAAAATAATGAATACCAGTTATGTTAGTATAGTTATTAATCCGTCGGCCGGGAACGGAAAGGCAAAAAGGATAGCACAATCCTTATTGCAAAAAATTAAAAGTGCCTCCGATTTTGAGATTAGTATAAATTTTACCAGAGGAAAAAATGATGCAACGTTAATTACAAGGGAAGCCATTATGGATGGAGCTTCTATGATAATTGCCGTTGGGGGTGACGGAACTATTAATGAAGTTGTCAATGGATTTTTTCTGGAAGGAGAACCATTAAATCCATTATGCGAACTCGGAATAATAAATTGCGGTACAGGGGGAGGTTTTGCCAGGACTCTAAACATTCCAAATTCAACAGTGCAACAAATTGAACAGCTTCTTAAGCCCGGGAGTATATCTTTGGATCTTGGCCATATTATATGCAAGGATTATTCAGGTGCAAAGGTCAGCCGCCTGTTTGTAAATGAATGTCAAATCGGTATCGGCAGTAAGGTCGCTTCAATTGTAGGGAAAAAATCCAAAATTTTTGGCGGTACAATTGCTTTCGGATGTGCGGCCACATTTTTAGCTATGTTTATGAAACCCCTGAACCTGTCAATTGGATTTGATAATGAAGATTTTCAGGAATCCAGGCTTATCGGTCTTGTTGTAGGAAACGGTACGGAATGTGCCGGGGGAATGAAACTTACTCCGCATGCAAAACCTGATGATGGATTACTTGATGTCCTGACTATTAATGATATGAAGACCGGTCAGCGAATCATGAACCTTTCAAAAGTGTACTCAGGAACCCATATTTTGTCACCTCACTGTTCAATAAAAAGATGTAAAAAACTACAAATCAGATCCGACAATGAAGTATTTCTTGAAGGTGATGGTGAGATACTCGGAAATTCTCCTTTTGACATAGAAATAATACCTTCTGCAATAAGGGTCAAGGCCTGTAATTTAAATATGCAATAACATGAAATCTATTTTTGTTAGGTTACGGAAAACATGGTTTGAAGTAAGAATTTTTATATCTCTGTCCATAGTTACAGTAATCTCTGCCCTTTCATTTTTAGCATTTAAGAATTATCCTTCATCAATAGAAATAGCAGGAGGATGGTTCGGGTTATCAACAGCATTATCTATCCGTTATGGATATTTAATAGTAGCTTCCATGGTTCTGTTTGCATCATTTGTCCGAATGTGGGCCGGAAGTATCCTTACTTCAAAAACCGTCATGGCTTTCAGGGTTCAAAACAGTAAACTGACTCTTTCCGGGCCCTATAATTTTGTAAGAAATCCAATTTATTTTGCAGACTTAATCGCATTTACTGCTTTGTCACTTTGTTTGAGACCCATTGGTTTATTAATACCGGTATTGATCTGGATGCATTACTACCAGCTTATCAAATATGAGGAAGAAAAACTGATTTCAAGATTTGGGGATATCTATTCTGAATACATTCATTCCGTTCCAGCTCTCAATCCGGGAATAAGACAAATCAGGAATCTTTTTACTGTCCCGCTGGATTTGAATATAAATTATGACGGATTCAGGCATAACGCCCAATATGTTCTGTTTATTCCGGGTTTGATATTTGCTTCATACACCGATAAATTTATTTATGCCATTTTAATCGGTTTGCCGGCTGTAATTGACTGGGCGATAATTCATACAATTATTGGTGTTTCCTCAGAAACTTCAGCAAAGGGAAAATCATATTTAAAGAACAAGGGATTAAGCCACTCAAAAGTATTCAGGGATATTTTATATGCTCAATGCTGGGAAGATCCGGAGATGGACAGAATTGCTTTTAATACAAAACCCGGAGATACCATATTTTCGATTACATCAGGAGGTTGTAATGCATTGGCATTCCTTCTTGACGATCCGGCAAAAGTGATTTGTCTCGATATGAACCGCTTTCAGAACTATCTCCTATCACTTAAAATAAGTGCTTTTAAAACACTTGGGTATAATGAAACCCTTGAATTCTTTGGAGTACAATCTTCAGATCGCCGATGGGAACTTTATGAAAAATTAAAACCAATACTCTCTGAAGAAGAGCAGTTATACTGGAACAATAAAAAGGCTGATATAAACCGAGGCATTATCCATTGCGGGAAATATGAGAGATATATGCATTTGTTGAAAAGAGTATTTAGAATTCTTATAGGAAGAAAGATTATCAATGAGCTTTTTAATACCACATGTATTGAAGAACAGAGAATTTTATTCCAAGAGAAGTGGGACAATTTCAAATGGAGGCTATTTTGCCGGATTTTTTTAAGTCGTGCCTTTGCCAGTATGTTGTTCGATAAGGCATTCTATAAATATCTTGAGCCTACATTCTCTTTTGAAAAGTACTATCGTTCGGCAGTCAGAAAAGCTGTGACAGAACTCCCGGCAAAGGAAAATTATTTCCTTGCATATATTCTGTCAGGAAACTACTTCATTGATAATTTACCGGTTTATCTGAAAAAGGAGAATTATAATTTCATCCGTGATCATGTGGACCGGATTAAGATGGTTACTTCCGGATGTCAGGAGTATCTGAGATCTCTCCCCCGAGATACAATATCAAAATTTAATTTCACAAATATTTTTGAATGGATGTCAATTGAGGAGTTTACACTCCT
>PMNJ01000090.1 GCA_003162595.1 Bacteroidales bacterium
AAAGAGGTGGTCTTTCTTGGTATATTGAATGGAGCATTTCTTTTTGCTGCCGACCTTTTCAGACGCATCGATTTTCAGTCAAAAATTTCATTTGTGAAACTTGCTTCATACCAGGGGACGAGGTCATCGGGATCAATAAAAGAGCTTATCGGCTGGAATGAAGATATCAAAAATAAAACAATCGTCGTGGTGGAAGATATCGTTGACACAGGAAACACTCTGGAACGAATTGTCGATGAGCTTATCATCAGGAAAGCTACTGAAATAAGAATTGCTGCTATGCTTTACAAACCTGAAGCATATACAAAGGAAATTCCACTTGATTATATCGGCTTTGAAATACCAAATGATTTTGTAGTGGGTTTTGGCCTTGACTATGATGGGTTCGGACGTAACCTTCCATCGGTTTATACATTAATTAAATAATTTATAATTCATAATTTATTTTAGCGTATGGTTAATTTTTTGATTTTTGGCCCTCCCGGATCAGGTAAGGGAACACAGTCAGTTAGGCTGGCTGAGAAATTCAATCTTCTTCATCTTTCAACAGGCGACATGCTTAGGGCGGAGATTAAAGTCGGTACAGAGCTGGGTAAAAAAATGAGCCTTATCATGTCGAAAGGTGAGTTGGTCCCCGATGAGGTGGTGATTGAAATGATTGCCAATAAGATTGACAGCAGTAAAGGATCATCAGGATTTCTTTTTGACGGCTTTCCCCGTACCGTTGCCCAGACAGTTTCTCTCGAAAAAATGTTAAATGACAGGGGTATGAAGATTGATCAGATGCTTGTTCTTGATGTTGATCATGATGAACTGGTTAAAAGATTAGTCGCCAGAGCTGAACTTTCAGGAAGGCCTGATGATAAGGATCCTGCTGTCATTGAGAATAGAATAGACGTTTATAAAGAGAAAACAGAGCCAATAATTAATTATTGCAACGGGAAAGGGTTATATCAACCTGTAAATGGAATGGGAAGCATTGATGATATATTCAAGAGGCTTTCCGATTACATGAAGAAGTTAGTTTGAAAACATTTATTACTATTTATCTGTTTTTTTGAATAAGGAACCCATCCCCCCGACCCCTTCCCTTAAGTCTAAGGGAAGGGGAGGTAATTAGTTATTAATCATTTGTTTCACCCTTCCCTTATTGTTTAAGGGAAGGGATGGGGAAGGGTTAAGAGAAATGAAAAAGATTACACTGCACTATACAGAGAAATAAATTACTTATGTCGGGCTCAAACTTTGTCGATTATGTAAAAATTTATTGCCGCTCGGGTAATGGAGGAGCCGGGTCAGCTCATTTCCGCAGGGAGAAATTTGAACCTAAAGGCGGACCCGACGGAGGTGACGGTGGAAGAGGAGGACATATAATACTTAGGGGCAATGATCAGATGTGGACTCTTCTGCACTTAAAATTTCAGCGTCATATCTTTGCAGAGAATGGTGTCGGAGGCAGCCGGCAGCAGTCAACTGGAGCCGAAGGGAAAGATGTGATTGTTCAGGTTCCCCTTGGTACAATAGCAAAAAACAATGAAACAGGTGATCCAATTTTTGAAATAACAAAGAATGGTGAAGAAAAGATCCTTGCAAAAGGAGGAAGGGGAGGCCAGGGAAATGTTCACTTCAAATCACCTACAAACCAGACACCAAGATATGCCCAGCCAGGAGAACCTGGAATTGAACAGGAATTTATACTTGAACTTAAAATCCTTGCTGATGTCGGGCTGGTAGGGTTTCCGAATGCAGGTAAATCAACTCTGCTATCGGTGGTTTCTGCTGCCAAACCTAAAATTGCCGATTATGCTTTTACTACTCTTGTACCCAACCTGGGAATAGTCGGTTACAGGGATGAAAAGTCTTTTGTCATGGCGGATATTCCTGGTATTATCGAAGGAGCTCATGAAGGCAAGGGTTTGGGAATAAGGTTCCTGAGGCATATTGAAAGAAACTCGATGCTCCTTTTCATGGTGCCAGCCGATAGCAAGAACATTAAAGAAGAATATGAAATCCTTCTTAATGAATTAAAGATGTATAATCCCGAACTCCTCGATAAAAAACGTGTTCTGGCAATATCAAAAACAGATATGCTTGACGAAGAACTGATAAAAGAGATTAAAAACGATCTTCCTGATATTCCGAGGGTATTTATATCTTCTTTGACCGGGCAGGGAATAGTTACATTAAAGGACATGATTTGGAAAGTACTAAACTACGACTGATATTTATAAATGCTTGAAAGATTTGACCAACAGCTTTTCTTGTTTATTAATTCGTCAAATTCACCGCTATTCGATCAGGTGATGCATACCATCAGCGGGAAATTAATCTGGGTCCCGCTTTACCTGTCAATTCTTATTTTTCTTGGTGTAAAATACAAAAGAAAATTCCTTATTATATTGATTTTTATAATAGTTGCGGCCACTTTTGCAGATCAGTCTTCTGTTATTGTTAAAAACATTGTTCATCGCTTAAGACCCTGTAATGAGCCGTCTCTTATAGCAATTGTTCATCTTGTAAACGGGGAATGTGGAGGGATCTACGGTTTTGTTTCATCACATGCTGTAAACTCCTTTGATGTTGCTCTGCTAAGCCTCTCATTTATAAGAAAAAGATGGTACTCAATAAGTATTATATTATGGGCAGGTATTATAAGCTATAGCAGGGTTTATCTAGGTGTTCACTACCCTGGCGATGTGATATGTGGTGCTCTTCTTGGTTCGTTTATTGGCTGGGGTATTTATAGACTTTATGTATTAACTGACAATAATATATTGAAGTACAGACCTTATTTTAATCTTCCACAAAATCGTCCTCCGGCTCATTAAGCTTTACTTCCATGTTTTGCATAAATCTTGATACAACAGACCCGTTTTTCAACCTCGCTGTTGAAGAAGTACTGCTAAAAAACAGTAAAGAGGAATATCTTATCCTGGGTATAAATAGCCCTTCAGTTATTATTGGTAAGCATCAGTCGGGGCACATGGAGGTCAATTCAAAGTTTGTCAATGAATATCAGATCCCGGTAATAAGAAGAATCTCAGGTGGAGGAACGGTATTTCACGATCGTGGAAACCTGAATTTCAGTTTTATCAGGCAAAGTGAAAGTGGTAAGCAAGTCGATTTCCGGAAGTACACCCAACCTGTTCTGGATTTTTTAAAATCAATGGGAGTTGAAGCAAGATTTGAAGGGAAAAATGATCTGAAAGTTGATGGATTGAAGATATCAGGGAATGCCGAACATATTCACGGTAACAGGGTACTTCACCATGGGACATTATTATTCAGCACTTCGCTGGAAATGCTTCGGAATTCACTACGAAAAGACACATCGTGTTATACCTCAAAAGCCGTTGTCTCAAACCCGTCATCTGTTGTAAATCTGAATGAGAAAATGAACTGTTTTCCTGATATTTATGAATTCAGATCAGAAATGATGAACTTTTTCCTGAAGAACTTTTCTGATAATTTTCCCTATTCTCTTACTCAGGCAGAAATAAACCAGGCTCAATCAATAGCTGATTCAAAATATAAGACCTGGGAGTGGAACTGGGCCTATGGTCCTGAATACACTTTTAAAAACAGATTTGAACTAAACAAAGTAACTCATTCATGTGACCTTTTTATAAAAGATGGGATTATCCGCGAATGTTTCATTAAAGGGAGTGACCAGATGAATAGTGCTTCAAAAAAACTTATAGGTTGCAGGCATATGGTCAATGATTTATCGGACGTTCTCCGGAATGGAAATATATTTTTAACTGAAAAGGATATCTATAATTTCTTTTAATTTATTATTTTGTAGAGAGTTAATCAATTATATCTCTGTGGTTCTCTGTAATTTACTTAACCCTTCCCCAGCCCTTCCCTTAAACAATAAGGGAAGGGCGTAAGGCACATATTTATAATATGTTACACCCTTCCCTTATTGTTTAAGGGAAGGGGATGGGGGATGGGTTCTAAAATATTATAAAAATGATTTCTACGGAGGAGCACAGAGGTACACAGAGGAAAAAAGAAACTTGATGGATATTTTAAAATCGATAATCGTTTGGATAATAGGTATTTGCTTTGTCATAGCGACATTTCCCTTTAACCTGATAGTCTGGTTACTGACTCTTCCATTCGACCGGGAAAGGGTTGTCATCCACTGGTTCCTGATGTACGAGAGTACAGTTCTTTCCTTTCTGATGCCAATCTGGAAAATTTACATCGAAGGCAGAAAGAAAGCTGTGAAAGGAACAACATATGTTATCATATCAAACCATCAGTCAATACTCGATATTCTGTTAATAAACTGTCTCAGATATAAATTCAAATGGATATCGAAAATCGAAAATTTTGATGTTCCGGTTGTTGGCTGGTACTTAAAAATGGCTGAATATATTATTATTGACCGGGGAAATGAGGAAAGTAAGATTGAAATGCTTGAAAAGTCATATAATTTCCTTAAAAAGGGAATTTCAATTATGATTTTCCCTGAAGGAACTCGTTCTCTTAATAACGAAATTGGCTTTTTTAAGAGAGGGGCTTTTCAACTTGCATTGCAGGCCAAAGTTCCAATCCTGCCGGTTCTCCTTGATGGTACAGGAGGAATTCTTCCTAAACATGGTCTGATTTTCGGAAGCGGTCATCAAATACTGATAAAGGTATTGGATCCGATTAATCCTGCTGAATTTGGTACTGATAATCCGGATAGTCTTGCATTAAAACTCAGTTTATTGATGACATCCCGGTTAAATGAATTAAGAGTCCAAAATAGTCCGCTGTGACACAAAGTATATCATATCGTAGAATTCTAAGCAAGATGGGTTATTATAACTATCAGAACGGACTTATAATTCATCACGTAAACCAGGAAGGGGGATGGGAAAGTCACCAGGAACGCTGCAGGAGTTTTATCCTTAAAGCGCTGGAATTATACAAGCCTCAGAAAGTAACAGTACTTGGCAGCGGATGGTTGCTTGAACTTCCTTTCGCAGAGTTGATTGAGCAGACAGAGAAGGTTTGCCTTATAGATATTATTCATCCGCCAGATGTGATCAGCCAGGCTGGCGATTATAAAAATGTGGATTTAATAGAACAGGATATCACCGGAGGATTAATTACAGAGGTATGGCTGAAGGCCGGAAAATATTCACTCTTTAAAAAGTTGAAATCTATTGCTGATATTGTAATACCTGAGTTTAAACCGGATGGTGATCCCGGAATGGTTATTTCACTTAACATCCTTACCCAGCTCGAATCACTCCTGATAGATTTTTTGAAAAAAAGGTCAAAAATAAAGGAAGAAGAGTTCGAGCTTTTCAAAACTGAGATACAGAGGAAACATATTGATTTTCTTCGTAAGCACAGTTCAGTTCTTATTACTGATTATGCTGAAGTTATTACGAACAGGTCTGGAAGTGTCATGACAGTTCCTACTTTGGTAACTGATCTTCCGCCATCTCAACTTAGAGAAGAATGGACATGGAATTTTGATCAGACAGGAGGTGATATGTACAACAGCAAAAGTCAGTTTAAAGTTGTTGCGTTAATAACCTGAAGAGATGAATGAAGACCAGCTCAAAGAGAAATATCTAAGTTCTGCAATAAATTACACGCTTCTCGGAAAAAAGCAGGAAAGACTCCTGATAATTCTTTCAGTTTTAAGGTTTATTACCTTCATCGGAGGATTAATCCTTATCTGGATAGGGTTTACAAAAAGTACTCTTGCAGGCATAATACTGATCCTGGTATTAACAGGCATTTTTCTCTCTCTGATAAAACTTTTTTTAATCAATTCGGCTAAGAGAGAATTTTTGGAAAACCTTGCTCTGATAAATCAGAATGAAGCAGACGCACTTTCAGGTAATCTGTCTGCATTCGAATCCGGCAGTTCCTATACTGATATCAGGCATGATTTTTCTTTTGATGTTGATTTGTTTGGCGTATCATCTCTTTTTCAATACCTGAACAGGACTGTAACAGATTATGGGAGGGATATTCTTGCAAGCTGGTTATCAGACCCTTTCAGGCTTTCTAAGGAATTAGTGCCACGTCAGGAAGCTATTAAAGAACTTGCTTCCAAAGACAAATGGAGACATGAGTTTATGGCATCGGGGATGAAGATCCCTCTGGTAAAGAGCGAAATATCAGGTTTGCTTAAATGGATTGAAGAAAAAACTGTTATTTATTCTGCATCATTTAATAAATTTTTAATTTTTTCCCTTCCGGCTTTAGCTGTTGGTTCACTTTTGTTTGTAGCAATAGGAATAGTTCCTTACCCGGTCTTTGTTTTTATTTTTCTGGTTAACCTTTTATACGTCGCAACAGGGCTGAAAAGAATCAACAGGATTCATAACGCTTTGACAAGGAAATATAACTTTTTGTCCTCAATGAAGGGACTGCTTTTGGCATTTGAGGATGAGTCCTTTGCTTCTTCAGTTTTAAACGACATTAAATTAAATATTTCCGGGCCAGGTGCTTCTGCAGCTGACTCAGTCAGAAAATTGGGAAGACTTATTCAGGCCTTTGACTCCAGAAATAACATGCTTGTAGGATTTGTTCTTAATGGATTATTCTTATGGGATTACCGGAGTATCTACCGGCTGGAGAAATGGAAATCTGAAAACAAGACCCGGTTTCCTGTCTGGCTCGAAATGGTTGGCCAGGTTGATGCCTACATAAGTCTGGGAAACTATGCATTTAATAATGCTGACTTTGCCTACCCGGTTCAATCTGGTAATCTCAATGTATTCTCTGCGAAGGACCTTGGGCATCAACTGATCGGTAACAGCAAAAGGGTATGTAACAATTTTACTCTTGGGAAAGAAGGAACAGTTTGCATCATTTCAGGTGCAAACATGGCAGGGAAGAGCACTTTTTTACGCACAGTCGCAGTTAATTTTATTCTGGGAATGACAGGTGCTCCTGTTTGTGCTTCGGATATGAGTTTCATGCCGGGGAAACTGTTTACAAGTATGCGCACCCTGGACTCACTCTCTGAAAATGAATCATATTTCTATGCTGAACTTAAAAGACTTAGTAATCTGAAATTCATGGTTGATGAAGGAGAACCTGTGTTTTTTATACTCGATGAAATTCTCAAGGGTACAAATTCGGCAGATAAAAGTACAGGATCAAAATTATTTCTTCAGAGGATAGTCGAAAGTGGCGGAACAGGTTTAATAGCAACTCATGACACTTCGCTTGGGAAACTTGAATCTGATTTTCCTGGTATGATAATCAACAAATGTTTTGAAATTGAAATTGATGGTGAAAATATTAAATTTGATTATAAGCTCCGGGATGGTATTACTCAAAAGATGAATGCAGTATTCCTTATGAAACAGATGGGAATATTAGATTAAGGGACGAATACCGGATTCCTTAATGTTTTTTCAATTAATATGTTGTATATAATTCCGAAATAAATATTGTCAGAGATAAATATTTGTTAGTTTCAAAGTTTTTAAAACTAATTCATTGTCATATCAGATTCAGATTGCTCCTTAAAGATTAATAAAATGAAATTTTATGAATAATACTGAAGTTGCGAAAAATTCCGGCAATATAGAATTAAAGAGGGAATTAGGTCTGGCTGCAGCAGTGGCTATTGTTGTTGGTAATTGTATTGGTTCAGGAATCTTTACTTCTGCAGCGTCATTAGCTGCAGCATCAAATCCCAGGACTGCAATAATTGCCTGGATAATTACCTCAGCCGGATCTTTGTTGATTGCATTAAGTTTTGCAAGCCTTGGGACCGCTATGCCTAGAACAGGTGGTCCCATCGTTTATACACGGGCTGCTTTTGGTGATTTTGCCGGATTCTTAATAGCCTGGACATACTGGATAGGAGCCTGGGTAGGAAATGCGGCAATCATTACTGCCTTTATGCTTTATTTCACTTATTTTGTTCCTGGTACGACTACACCTATATTGGCATTCTTAATTACTTCAGGTGTATTGTGGTTTTTCACTATTATAAATATTCTTGGTGTTAAAGGAGCAGGAAGAGTCAGCATAGTAACAACAGTGCTAAAAGTAGGCGCTTTGGTGGTATTTGTAATAATTGCTGCAATGCATTTTAATCCTGCAATGCTGAGGACAGTATCAAGTGTGAAGGTCTCGGGAATGAATACATTACCGGCAGCAATTGCCATCGCACTCTGGGCTTTTGTAGGAATAGAAAGCGCAACAGTTCCTGCAGGGGAAATTAAAGATCCTCAGAAAAACATCAGAAAAAGTACAATATATGGTACCTTAATTGCAGCAGCGGTGTATTTAATTGTTTCGGTAATGGGAATGGGGGTCCTCGACCAGTCCAGCCTGGCCGGATCAAATGCACCTCTTGCAGATATCATTAACAAAGCAACTGGTGGAACATGGGGCGGAGACTTTATTGCATTTGGTGCCATAATTTCGACCCTTGGCGCTTCCTCTGGCTGGATCTTAACCACAGCAAGAAGTGCATTTGGCGCTTCTCAGGATAAACTTTTTCCGGCTACGTTTGGGAAAATACATCCAAAATATCTGACTCCTGTTAATTCCCTGGTAATAAGCGCACTGGCAGCCAATGTTCTACTTATCTTAAATTATATGGGTACATTGAGTTCGGCTTTTAATTTTATGCTTTTACTGGCAACGCTCGCATTTTTGCCGGCTTATGCATTTTCAGCTGCCGCAGATATTATACTCCTGAAGAACCGGTCACCGCATTTTAATCCTTTTAGTTTTCTGAAGAATTCCTTCTTTGCCCTTCTGGCTTTCGGATATTCAATATATGCTATCTACGGTACAGGGGCAAAAGTTGTGATGTATGGGTTTATACTTATGCTGGCTGGTATTCCGGTCTATCTGTACATGATGCTTAAGAATAATAAGAAAGATAAAGTGGTGGATGATTTAAGAAAGGATGCTGGGGTGGAAAATAATGGATTCTAAAAATCAAAATCCAATGAACACAAAGGTCACAAAGACTTGAATTTTAAGAAGCTTTTCTTTGTGTCCTTTGAGCATTCTTTGTGTACTTTGTGGTTAAAATGAAGTTTAAAGTGAGAAATCCCTTTCCACATTTATCCACATTTCATTTATCGTCCTTTTATATTTATGAACCCATCCCCCAACCCCTTCCCTTCTGACTAAGGGAAGAGGAGTATTTATTTATATATTAGTTAGTTCACCCTTCCCTTATTGTTTAAGGGAAGGGTCGGGGAAGGGTTAAGAAAAACAATTTAGAGGGGGCAGGGGGGTGAGTTCAATGTTTAATTTCATTCCGATTGTTGAAAAATTGGCAAATAACGACCGCTGTAAATCGTTATATTTGCGCAAAATTTCTGCAAAATGTCAGTTGGATATTCTGAGGAGCATATAAAAACACTTGAGTGGAGAGAACATATCCGCCTGAGACCTGGTATGTATATTGGGAAACTTGGCGATGGGTCATCTCAGGATGATGGTGTTTATGTACTTCTCAAAGAGGTAATGGATAATGCCCTTGACGAGTACATGATGGGATATGGGAAAAAGATAGATGTATCTATCACAGGGAAGGAAGTGAAGGTTCGTGATTATGGCAGGGGAATACCTCTTGGAAAAGTTCTTGATGCTGTCTCCAAAATGAACACCGGGGCAAAATACGATTCAAAAGCATTCAAAAAATCAGTAGGTCTTAACGGCGTCGGAGTAAAAGCCGTGAATGCCTTGTCCAGTAAATTTGTTATCAGGTCCATCCGCGACGGGCAACTTAAAGTCTGTGAATTTGAGCATGGAAGAACCGTCAAAGACTCTCCTCTGGAACCCACAAGCGAGGAGAATGGTGTTGAAGTGATATTCCAGCCCGATGAAGAATTGTTCGGCAACTACTATTTCATTTCGGAATATGTGGATACAATGTTAAAAAACAATGTTTACCTTAATTCCGGACTGGTAATAAACTTTAATGGGAATAAATTTTTCTCGCGAAACGGACTGGTTGATTTACTTAATGAGAATATCAGCAAGGAGGGCCTCTATCCGATAATCCACCTTACCGGCGACGATATTGAGATAGCATTTACTCATGGTCTCCAATATGGTGAAGATTATTACAGTTTTGTCAATGGTCAGAATACAACTCAGGGAGGATCACATTTGATTGCTTTCAGGGAAGCCATTGTGAAAACAATAAGGGACTTCTATAAAAAAGACTATGATCCTTCCGACATACGGTCATCAATAATTGCAGCAATCAGCATAAAAGTTGAAGAGCCAATATTTGAATCGCAGACGAAGACAAAACTGGGATCAAAAGACATGGGTCCCGAAGGACCTTCGGTCAGGAATTTCATCAGTGAGTTTATAAAGAAGCAGCTAGACGACTTTCTGCATAAAAATTCTGAAACAGCAAGAATTATACTTAAAAAAATACAGGACTCTGAGAAAGAGAGAAAAGCCATTTCATCAATCCAGAAGCTTGCCAGGGACAGGGCAAAAAAGGTGAGTCTGCATAATAAAAAATTAAGAGACTGTCGCATCCATTATAATTCCAACGATTCGAATAAACTTGATTCTACCCTTTTCATAACTGAAGGCGACTCTGCAAGCGGTTCGATAACAAAATCGCGGAATGTGGAGACACAGGCTGTCTTCAGTCTACGTGGCAAACCACTTAACTGCTATGGACTCACAAAGAAAATTGTATACGAGAATGAGGAGTTTAACCTGCTTCAATCAGCTCTCAATATTGAAGACGGAATAGAAAACCTGAGATACAATAATGTTGTTGTTGCCACTGATGCTGATGTCGATGGTATGCATATAAGGCTCCTTCTGCTAACATTTTTCCTTCAGTTTTTTCCCGATCTGGTAAGAAAAGGGCATGTTTATATTCTCCAGACTCCCCTATTCAGGGTCAGGAATAAAAAAGAGACGAGGTACTGCTACTCCCCCGAAGAAAAAGCGAAGGCTATTACAGTGCTTGGACCAAATCCCGAAATGACCCGTTTTAAAGGACTCGGAGAGATATCTCCCGATGAGTTCAAGCACTTCATTGGAAAGGATATGAGACTTGAGCCGGTAAGGATGAAAAAAAATGACTCCGTAAACGGATTCCTGGAATTCTTTATGGGTAAAAATACACCTGACAGACAGGATTTTATTATTGATAATCTGAGAATTGAAGAAGATATGGTTGAAGAGGAAAAACCTTTGAATTAGTTTAAGGAACTCCTGGTTTATTTATGGACGAAGAAAAACCTGATATTATCAATGCAGAAGGCAACACCCCAGGTCCTACCGGACCGGCTGCTCTTCATTCCGTAACAGCTTTATCGGGCATGTATCAGAATTGGTTCCTTGATTATGCCTCATATGTTATTCTCGAACGTGCTGTGCCCCATCTTGACGATGGTTTGAAGCCTGTTCAGCGCCGTATACTCCATTCAATGAAGAGGATGGATGACGGACGTTATAATAAAGTAGCCAATATCATTGGACATACAATGCAATTCCACCCCCACGGAGATGCCTCTATTGGTGACGCATTAGTTCAACTTGGTCAGAAAGAACTGCTTGTAGATATGCAGGGAAACTGGGGTAACCTTCTGACGGGTGATGGTGCAGCAGCTCCCAGATATATAGAATCCCGGCTTTCAAAATTTGCTCTTGAGGTTGTTTTTAATCATAAAACGACTGAATGGAAACTGTCCTATGATGGCCGTAACAAGGAACCTGTAACTCTTCCGGTAAAGTTCCCATTGCTTCTGGCTCAGGGTGGAGAAGGAATCGCAGTCGGCCTGGCATCAAAAATTCTTCCTCATAACTTCATTGAACTTATAGATGCTTCAATTAATTATCTCGAGGGAAAGGAATTCGTTATTTATCCTGATTTTCCTACCGGAGGAATGGTTGATGTTTCAAAATATAACGATGGGCAACGCGGAGGAGTAATAAAAGTCAGAGCAAAGATCGAAAAGGTTGATAAAAAGGAGCTTATAATAACAGAGATTCCTTTTGGAAAAACTACAACCTCCCTGATAGAATCCATTATAAAGGCAAATGAAAAGGGGAAAATCAAGATCAGAAAAATCGATGACAATACATCGGCAAATGTTGAAATTGTTATTCATTTACTCCCGGGAGTATCTCCCGATATGACAATCGACGCTCTTTACGCTCTTACCGATTGTGAATATTCAATTTCACCTAATACCTGCGTTATCGTCGATGATAAACCCTCGTTTATGGGGGTAAGTTCCATCTTGAAGCATTCTGCTGACAGAACAGTTGAACTTCTTAAAACTGAACTGGAAATCAGGCTTGGCGAACTCCATGAAGATTGGCACATGTCGTCTCTCGAGAAGATCTTTATCGAGGAGAGAATTTACCGCGATATAGAGGAGAGCGAAACCTGGGAAGCGGTAATAAATGACATTGATAAAGGTCTTGATCCGTTCAAGAAACTACTGTACAGGGAAGTAACACGGGAAGATATAATCCAGCTAACGGAAATAAAGATAAAAAGGATCTCCAAATTCGACGTAAAAAAAGCCGATGAACATATAAAAGGAATTGAAACCGAGATAGAAGAAGTTAAAAATCATCTTAAAAATATCATTCCTTTCGCCATAAACTATTTCAGACAAATAAAGAAAAAGTATGGTAAAGGAAGGGAAAGAAAAACAGAACTGAGAAGCTTTGATACTATTGAGGCTACAAAAGTGGTTGCCAATAATGCAAAACTCTACGTAAATTATAAGGAAGGTTTTATAGGAACCGGTCTTAAAAAAGATGAATTCATATGCGATTGTTCTGATATTGATGACGTTATTGTTATAAGAAAAGATGGAGTGTATCTTATAACAAAGGTGGCTGATAAGGTGTTTGTAGGTAATGATATTCTCTACGCTCAGATCTTTCTCAAAAATGATGAACGCACTATCTACAATATTGTTTATCAGGATGGTAAAGATGGACCGTTGCTTGCTAAACGATGTGCTATTTCCGGACTGACACGTGATAAGGAGTACAATCTGACCAGAGGCAAACAGGGTTCAAAAATTGTATATCTTAGTGCCAATCCAAACGGTGAGGCTGAAGTTATTAATGTTCACCATAAACCAAAGGCAAGGCTTAAAAAACTTATGTTCGAATTTGAGTTTGGACAGATGAACATAAAGGGGAAATCCTCTATGGGCAATATACTTACCAAGAATGCAGTCCATAAAATAACTCTGAAAGAAAAAGGACTCTCGACCCTGGGCGGAAGAAAAATCTGGTTTGATGATGCAGTTTTCAGGATTAATGTAGATGGCAGGGGGCCATTTCTTGGTGAATTCAGCGCAGATGATAAAGTACTTGTTATTACAAAAAATGGGTATTTCAGAATCACAGGTTTTGATCTGTCAAACCATTTTGAAGAAAACATACTCATAATTGAGAAATTCAGACCCGGGAAGGTCTATTCAGTCATTTACTGGGATGCTGATCAGAAATTCTATTATGTGAAACGATTCATAATTGAAGAGTCCGAGAAACCACAATGTTTTATAAATGAAAATCCTGAATCAAAGCTTATAAGTCTTACAGAGGTGGAATATCCGCGTTTTGAAATTTATTTCGGAGGTAAAAACAAGGGCAGGGATAATGAGATTATTGAAGTTTCCGAATTTATTGGTATAAAGAGCTATAAAGCCAAAGGAAAAAGGCTGACCAGCTTTATGGTGGAAAACATCCAGGAAATTGAGCCGGTTATTAAAAAAGAGGTTGAGATAATAAAGGAAGAAATACCGGATGATGAACCTCAGCAACCCAATATACATGATGATCCTGCACAGATGAAACTTGAGTTATAATGGCCAAAAACCATATTATCTATATAATTGGTTTCATGGGAAGCGGAAAAACAACCGCCGGGAAAAAACTGGCATCTCTTCTTGGATGGTCATTTATTGACCTTGATAAAAGGGTTGAGGAATTTACCGGGAAAATTATTCCGGAGATCTTTTCTCAAAATGGTGAAGATTATTTTCGAATTATTGAAACTCAGCTTCTCAGAAACCTTAAGTCCTGGATAAACATTGTAATTTCTACAGGTGGTGGAACACCCTGCTATATTGATAATATGGATTATATGATTGAAACCGGACTGACTATTTACCTGAAACTGACTCCTGCAGAGTTAAAAAGCCGGCTTTCACAATCAAAAGGGGAACGACCCCTGATAAAAGATTTAGATCAGGAGGAGCTTACATCTTTCATTAAAGAAAAACTTGCAGTTCGTGAAAAATGGTATGACAGGTCTGACATAACCATAGATGGGGTTGATCTTGATATCAATCTTTTATTATCACATGTTAAATCAAGTCTGAGCATTTAATTTTGCGGTCCCTTCTCTGCGCTCTACCCGAGTTTGTCAAAGAATGTGGTTAAAAAGGACTTTATCAATACCGCCAAAGGCTGGGAAAGGAGTGAAAACTATTTGAACAATTATCGTTTTATCATGATTCCCGATAATCTTTTAATTTAAAGTGTTAATTTAGTATGCTGTAATTTGTAACGAGTCAATTTATGAGAGATAAGTTACGTAATCTCCTTGGAATTGAACCAGGAGAGGGGTCAATGGTATCAATGCTTCTGGCACAATCGGTCTTTCTTGGAATATTTATCGGTGCATTTGATATTGCCGCTCATTCCATGTTACTGTCAACTTATAACGAAAAAATACTGGCACGAGGATATTTTGTGTCAGGGATCATCGGCATCATCCTCACATCTCTTTATTCGAGGTTTCTTACAAGATGGCAGTTCAAAAAAATCGCAATAATTACACTGATAATTGTCACGGTTTTGACGCTTTCCCTTTGGACTGCATTGATTTTTTCAACTGCAAAATGGATAAAATTCATTGTTTTTGTATTGTTTGGCCCTCTGAACATCCTGGTATTGTTGGGTTTTTGGGGGACATCAGACCGGTTGTTTAGCATTAAATATGGAAGAAGATTGTTACTGCCTGCCGATATTGGACTCATCGTCGGAATAATATTGATTTCTTTCGCCATTCCTGTATTAATGTCTTTAAAATTTCATTCACAAACCATTTTGATTATTAGTGCCACTTCCGTGTTGGTTGCAACAGTTATTCAGAATGTGATCGGAAGGCAGTTCAGCCTGGCTGTTATTGACGGGGAGAAATATGCTGAAAAACCAGAAAAGAGAAATTATCTTTTTATTGGTTTCCTTGAAGATTCTTACGTACGAACTATAACCATTTTTGTGTCTTTATCGGTTTTAAGTACATTTTTCATTCAGTATTTATTCATGGCAGTTACACGGGAACAATATCCTGTTGCAGAAAATATGGCAGGATTTCTCGGTGTTTTTACAGGTAGCATGATGATCTTCATCCTGTTTTTTAAAGTGGTTGTCTTTCCTTTCATTTTTAACAATTACGGCCTTCGGACATGTCTTATCATTTCACCAATACTTATTGCTTTATTCACTGCCATAGTAATACCTACTGGTTTGTTCATGGGCTATAGCCCTGAATCGACAGGCGGATTCATGGTTTTCTTCCTTTTTCTTGCATTTAGCAGGTTCATTTCAAAATCGCTGAAAGACACAATAGAACTTCCTTCATTAAAAGTCATTTACCAGTCAATTGATAACAAAGTAAAATCTGGTATCCATTCCATGATGGCTGTTACAGAGAATGAGATGGGAGTATTTTTTTCAGGTTTTATCCTGACAGTCCTGGGTCTTTTCAGCTTTATAAAGCTCATTCATTTTTCAGTGGTACTGCTTATCATTGTCTTAGTTTGGTTGTTTGTTGCTCTCAGATTATTCAGAGAGTACAGAAAATCCTTAATAAAAGCAATGGAATCGTCAGTCGTGAAAGTATCAGAAACAGGTATTTCAGGTAAACGGGATACCTTAATAAACCGATTTTCTGCTTACTTAAACTTCAGAACAGATTATTTTAGTCTTATTTCAGGTGATTTTTCAGTTTTAAACAGAATCAGGAATAATTGGTATTTTGAAGAAATAGTTGACTACGCCTACTCAAAGAAGGATATAAACCTTCTGCCCGTTCTGAAAAAAACTGTAAATAATACTGACCTTGAAGAAGAAGTCAGACAGCACTCCGCTGAGGTAATCGGGATGCTGAATGAACATTCCACTTCTCTTAAGTCCGATAATGAAAGCATTAGCAAAGCAATAAAAATTCTTTCAGATTCAAGGATGCCTCAGACAACAGAAATTCTCAGACTTTTAAGGGATAAATCCGTTGAATCCAGGAAACTGGCAATCTATATGATTGGTAAGTTTCGTTTAACTGATTTATTATCAGAAGTATGTGCCTGTATGAGTATTCCGGGATTGACAAAAGACGCCTATGAAGTTCTTAAGACTTTTGGATCGGATGCTGAAGATGTCTTAGTCAGGTATTATTTAATCACATCAGGAAATATAAAGTTAAGCAAAACAATCTTGCAGCTTTTAGGAGAAAGTTGCACCGGGGAAACCATAGGATTCCTGTTTTCACGGCTCTGGTCGAATTCAAGACTACTAAAGGAAACAGCTGCTAAATGTCTTATTGATTGTAAGTTCAGCCCTTCTGAAGAGGAAAAACAGCGACTTAATCAACTTATTTCAGAAGTTATTGGTTCTATTACCTGGAATCTTTCCGCAAAGATCGCTCTGGAGAGAGATAGTGACAACTTCATTCTCGATAAAATTAACGGGGAAATAAACAGGTGGAACAAATTTCTTTATAATATTCTGTCAATCACTTATAATTCAGGGGCCATTGACATGATATTGGAGAATATCGCGATAGGTACTTTTGAAAGTGTCACTTATGCACTTGAGATGACAGATGTATTAGTTTCAGATTCAATAAAACCAGAGTTGATTTCTCTTCTTGACGTTATGCCGGATGAGGATAAAGTTATGAATCTGTTTCAATTCTTCCCCGGCGAAATTCCTGTTCGCAAAAAGCTTCTTGAAAATATAATTAACTGCGATTATAATCTTATCAGTTTATGGACCAAAGCCTGCACTATAAGAAGCATTACCCGGATAGAAGATGATGATATGGCTGAATCAGTAACCGCTCTTCTTTTCAGTCCTGAGGAATTAATACAGGAAGAATCCGCAAACCTTATATTACATTCAAAACCTGATCTTTATATATCAGCATCGCATAGAATTTCAGATTCAATAAAATTGAGACTGGATAAGATAATTAATGGTAC
>PMNJ01000179.1 GCA_003162595.1 Bacteroidales bacterium
AGTAATTGAGCATCGCAACCAATAAAGGTTTCATATATTCCGGAAAGAAACTTCTGCATGTTTTTAAAAGAAGTTCCGGACAATCCCAGCTTAAAAGCAATATCACGTGTCTGGAATGACTGGAGTCCCATCCCTGGGTCAATTTCCTCAGTGAAGATCAGATCAGGTGATTTTTCGGCAACTTCTTCAATAGACATACCGCCTTCAGGAGAGTAAACAACTACGTATCTCCCTTTATCCCGGTTCAAAAGAAGACTTATATAAAATTCTTTCGTTTCAGATTCACCACTATAATAAACGTCTTGTGCTATAAGTACCTTGTTCACTTTTTTCCCTTCAGGGCCTGTCTGATGTGTAACCAGTTGCATTCCCAGCATTTTGCCCGTAATCCTGCCAACATCTTCCACCGATTTTGCAAGTTTTACTCCACCTCCTTTACCCCTTCCTCCGGCATGAATCTGTGCCTTTACAACAAAAAACTCAGAGCCTAATTTTTCATGTAATTGTTCAGCAATGGTAACTGCCTGTTCAGGAGTTTCTGCAACAAAGCCTTCCTGAATGTCAACATTGTAAGCTTTCAGTAAAGACTTACCCTGAAATTCATGAACATTCATTTTACGAAAGTTAAATTTAATACTGACTCTTGTTCCCGGAATTCTATGATCACAAAATAACAACAATTAAGAGATTAATTAGTTATTTTCGCGTAAAAAAGAATGCGTAAACTTCTCAACCAGGAACTTAACAGGAAGACCCTGGAACAATTCAGGAATACTGAGAAAGCTCCTTTTATCGTAGTTCTCGATAATGTAAGGAGTCAAAGCAATGTAGGATCAATATTCAGGACTGCAGATGCATTCCTTACTGAAGCTATATACTTGTGTGGAATAACGTCTACTCCTCCGCACAGGGAGATACAGAAAACTGCCCTTGGGGCTACAGCAACAGTTTCGTGGAAATATTTTTCAAAAACTTTAGACGCAATAAATGAACTTAAGGAAAAAGGATACAAAATTATTGCTGTTGAGCAGGCTGAGGGATCAATAGCTTTGCAGGATGTACATGTTGAAAATGGCAGAAAATATGCTCTTGTTTTTGGTCATGAAGTAAATGGGGTGGATCAGGAAATCGTAAACATATGCGATCTTTGTGTTGAGATACCTCAGTTCGGAACAAAACACTCTTTCAATATTGCGATCAGCGTTGGGATCGTGTTGTGGGAGGTAAATAAGAAAGGCCGCTTTCTCAAGCAGCCTTTCTTAATAATAGAATAATTCTTATTGAATTGTAGATTTAAAAGTATCATCAGTGAAGAACTTAGCAAATTCAAGGTCTGTCTTTGCATAAGCTTTCCAGTCAGCTTTAAATCCGATTGCTTCACGAAGGTTGCTAAGCATATAATTCCTATCATCAAGTTTAGCTCCGATAACAGCTTTCAGATATGATGGTTTTCCGCATTTGCAGAGGTCCTTCATACTGTCAAGAGTAGATTTTGCCTTGGCAACATCACCTTTAAGATAAAGTGCAAGAGCAAGATTGAAGCTAGGTTCAGTACCAAAGTCATTAACTGCTTTGTCATATTCACCTTTTGTGATTGCAATAACGCCAAGACCATATTTTGATTCAGGAGATGCAGCTGTCATGGAATTGAAATATTCTTCAGCTTTAGCAATATCACCTTTAACAAGTGATCCAAAACCAAGGTTATTCTTGATCACGTCGTTATTCTCTATAGCTTTAGCCTTTTCAAATGAAGCAATTGCTTCGTCAGTTTTGTCTAAAGCCATATAGGTACAACCTACGTTATTCTGAGCACGGAAATCTTTAGGATTATTTTCTGCTGCTTCCTGATAAAATTTCAGCTGTTCGTTAAGGTCCTTTGTAAGGCTACCGGCACGCAACATTTCCTCCTCATTTAATTTCTTAGGATCTGTTTTCATCTGTGCAAGGATCTGATCATCAGTGCGGCCAACGATATCAACATTGACGGCCATCTTTGACCTTCTCAATTGAGGAAGAATTTCTGTTTTAAGTTTTTCAAAAGCAGAAGACATATTCTTAATCTCTTTATTACGAACCTCGGGATCAGAATACATTGAAAGAACACGAAGGATAAGATCTTTATCCTGAATGGATGATTTTTCTACTTCGGATTTAAAACCGTCCCAGTCTTCAGCAGTTGTTTTTTCATTGAAAAAACCTTCGGTCTTGGCAACAGGGATTTTATCAAATTCTTTCTTTATGAATTTGTCAGCTGTTTTGCCTCTCTTTTCTGAAAGTGGAGCATTAATTTTCATACTTCCATCAGGTGATGCGTATGAACTTACATCGGTAGATTTTAACTTACGGCTTGAATCAGCACTTACTGATTTTATATATTCTTTAAGCAGCGCTATGTCTTCAGCTTTGAGTTCTTTACTATTAATATCAGCCTGATTTATCTGATAGTGAATATCTGCCAATTTACTTTCAGGGTTGATTCTGACATAATTATCTTTACTCATAATTGGTCTGCCATCTTTATCAACCAGTGTTGAAGTTGCAATAACGCCATCGGCTATTTTAACCGGATCAAAATCAAGAGTTTTTTTACCTCTTACAGCTTTAATTCTTAATACAAGTTCCGACATTTTCATCGCATCCTTGTAAGGAATTGTGCCTGTATATGTAAAATCACCACCAGTTGTGGTAATTACTTTATTATTAGCCTGAACACTTTCTCCCTGAAGAACCTGAACTTTTTCAAAAGCAGTTTCACCACCGGTATAAGTGAGAACAGGAGTAGCTGTAACAGTTGTCTTCTTGTCAAAGTATTTGGCAGGGAAGGTACCCTTAATTGTAACATTAACTACACCAGCATGTGTTTCAAGAACTTTTGGTGTAACCTCATACTTGACTAAGTTGGAGTTTTTCTTCATCTTATTCAAACCGCTGCAACCTGTCATAACAGCTGCGGCTAGGATAAGGATAAAATAGCTTCTGAATTTTTTCATAGTTTAAAAGTGTTATTTGTTTATGATACCTTGTTTTACAGTTTTTAATTAACTATTAACTAAAAAGCTTAACTTAAGCGCAAATTTACAATAAAATAGTCACATTTTAAGCAAATTAAACAAAATAATATAACTATATACATTGATTAAAAATATTTTTATAATTTAAAGCTGCACAAGCTATTACAGTCATTTATATAAAATTCACCTAATATTTTGGCTATCCACATTACGACTAAGTCCTATTTTATGTTTTTAAACTTATTTTTTAAAAATCAACAGTTTCACGGTGAATTGTCTGTATTATTTCACCTGTCATTTCCTCTATCTACTACAGATAATGTCTGAACAAAGGTGATCATTTTAGAAATTTTAAGTGTTACATAATTTTTTAAATATGTTACACCATTCACATATNNGAAACAAAATCTATATCATTAACATCTAAAACAAGATATTTGTTTTCGGGGTTTTGCTTAAAAAAAGAAAAATAGCTGTTCTGTATTTTCAGGAGGTATTCCCTGCTTATAGATTTCTCATAATTACGACCTCTCCTCTTAATATTTTCGAGTAGCTTGTCGGGATTGAGATGCAGGTAAACATAGATATCAGGTTTGGGAAGAGAACCGTAGATAATATAGAAAATCTGCCGGTAAAGGTTGTACTCATCCCCTGTGAGTGTTGAAGATGCAAAGACCAGCGATTTCATAAAGTAATAATCAGCAACAGAAAAAGACTTGAAGAGATCCTGTGGAACCAGTTCTTCTTTAAGCTGTTTATACCTGCTTGCAAGAAATGAAAGTTCGAGAGGAAAAGAATATTTTTCAGGGTCATTATAGAATTTTGGCAGGAAAGGATTGTCGGCAAAATGTTCAAGGATCAGATTTGCATTGAACTGATCTGCTATTCTTCCGGCAAGGGTAGTTTTCCCGGCACCGATATTTCCTTCTATAACCACATAGTTGTACCTAATCTTCATCCCTGAATATTATTGTTACTTCAATCAATCAAATTTATAAATTGGAATTGAAACAGCAATAAAAAATCCCGCAATTGCGGGATCTTACTATTTATTCTGATTTTCTTCAGGATTTTTTTTCTCATTCTCCTGTCGCGGTGGACGTGGAAGAAGTTCTTTTCTGGATAACTTGATTTTCCCGGTTTTAGGATCGATGTCAATTATTTTAACTTCAATCTCCTGCCCTTCTTTCAATACATCCTCAACCTTATTGACCTTTCTCCATTCAAGTTCTGATATATGAACTAGTCCGTCTTTATTTGGAAGAATCTCTACAAATGCTCCGAATTGTACAATTGTTTTAACCTTTCCTTTATAAACCTGACCTATTTCCGGGACAGTTACAATTTTTTTCACCCAATCGAGAGCTGCAGTAATAACTTCAGCATTCTCACCAAAGATATTTACGTCTCCATGTCCATCAACTTCTTCAACAATTATTGTAGCACCTGTTACACGCTGTATCTCCTGAATAACTTTCCCGCCCGGGCCAATCAGAGCGCCGATCAGTTCTTTAGGAATAGTAAGCATTTCAATCCTTGGAGCATGAGGTTTAAGCTCCGGACGTGGTTCAGCTATCGTCTGACTCATTATGTCGAGAATATGTAACCTTCCCGCTTTTGCCTGGGTAAGAGCTTTTGTAAGTATTTCAAAAGAGAGCCCGTCAACTTTTATATCCATTTGTGTTGCCGTGATCCCATCACGAGTTCCTGTCACTTTAAAGTCCATATCCCCAAGATGATCTTCATCACCGAGGATATCTGAAAGTACAGCATATTTCTTTGTCTCCTTGTCTGATATGAGACCCATTGCTATCCCTGACACAGGTTTCTTCAGTTTAACACCAGCATCCATAAGAGCCAGTGTTCCGGCACAAACTGTAGCCATGGATGATGATCCGTTAGATTCAAGAATATCGGATACAACCCTTATGGCATAAGGATTCTCATCGTCAGAGGGCATCATATTTTTAAGAGCACGGTGAGCAAGGTTCCCATGTCCGATTTCCCTTCTGCCAACTCCACGGTAAGCCTTGGCTTCACCAGTTGCAAATGGAGGAAAGTTATAATGAAGTGTGAATTTCTCAGTACCCTTGTTAAGAACATCGTCTATGATCTTCTCATCAAGCTTGGTACCCAATGTAACGGTAGTAAGCGACTGTGTTTCTCCTCTTGTAAAGAGAGCTGATCCATGAGTCGCAGGAAGAGTGTCTATTTCACACACAATCTGTCTGATCTCATCCAGTTTTCTTCCGTCGAGACGGATACCATTATCGAGGACAAGTCTTCTGGAGGCTTCTTTTAATACATCGTGGTAGTATCTTTTTACCAGAGTTTCTTTTACCGGATTTTCTTCGGTATACTGACTGAGGAATTCCGTTTCTATAGTTTCAAAAGTTTCGATCCTTTTATGTTTATCAGCCGTGCAGGATTTAGCAGCCTCGTAACATTTTGTATATGTTTCGTCCCATACTTTTTTCCTAAGATCTTCATCATTTGTTTCATGGGAGTATGTACGTTTAACCTTTGACCCAACCTCTACGGCAAACTCCATCACCGCCTTGCAGTGAACTTTTATTGCATCATGTGCGATTTTAAGGGCTTCGAGCATCTCCTCTTCAGAGACTTCCTTCATTTCACCCTCAACCATCATTATATTATCGTATGTTGCTCCAACCATAAGGTCAATATCGGCCTCTTCCAACTGCGAAGCGGTAGGGTTAACAACAAATTTTTTATTTATTCTGGCAACCCTTACTTCTGAGATCGGACCATTAAACGGTATATCTGAAACTGCAAGAGCAGCAGATGCTGCGAGACCAGCGAGGGCATCAGGGATAATATCCATATCGGCAGAAACCAGGTTTATTGTCACAAATGTTTCTGCATGATAATCATCAGGGAAAAGTGGTCTTAGTACTCTGTCGACAAGTCTTGATACCAGAATTTCATAATCAGATGCTCTGGCTTCCCTCTTCATGAATCCACCAGGGAAACGTCCTGATGAAGCATATTTTTCTTTATACTCTACTGAAAGCGGCATGAAGTCTGTATCTTCCTTTGCCTCCTTTGCTGACACAACTGTTGCCAACAACATTGTCTTCCCCATTTTTAACAAAACAGAACCATCAGCCTGTCTGGCCATTCTGCCTGTCTCCAGGGTTATTATCCTCCCGTCACCGAGATCGATAATCTTCTCTTTTATTTTGAACATTGTATAAATAATTTATGATAACTGAAATTACAAAATAATCTAAATAGTATGAAAAAAGGCAATTTTGAATTGCCTTTTTTTCTCTATTTACGTAATTTC
>PMNJ01000236.1 GCA_003162595.1 Bacteroidales bacterium
TCCCGGCAAAAATGATTATTAATACAGCAATATTTACAAAAGGTGAACCTTTCATTGATCCGTTAATCTCTTTGTTCATCTCAGAATTGTTTTATGGAGTTTATTAAAAGGGAACAATATTCTTTTCTTAAAACTCAGTTAATTAGCTTGAAATCTAATACATCAACCAGGTATAAAAACTTGTTAAGTTTCAAATTAGTAAAAAAAATACCAGGCGCTTTTCACCTGGTATCTTTTACTATAATAGTATTACAGTTCGTGTATCTTGATATTCCTGAACCAGACTGGATAACCATGATCCTGCAGACCAATGTAACCCTCTTTTGAAATGCCTTCTGTGAATCCGGGGAACGTTTTGAATTTACTGTTAGCAACAAGTGCATCCCATGCAGGGGTCCATAATTCATATTCTACAACCTTTACTCCGTTCTGGACATGAGTTACTTTGCCATTTTTAACGGTAATCAGCATTGTATTCCATTCCCCGGCAGGATGTACGGTTTTCGGATCTGCTGCAATCATATCATAAAGTGAACCTGCAAGGTGACTTGCCACTTTATTGTCGGTTGCATCAACATTGTCGAGAATCTGAACTTCCGGTGCAGCGTAGTATATTGGTTGACCCGGTACCTCTCTTACATCATAGAATATACCTGAGTTTGCCATTTTACTTGCTTTCCAGTCTACTGATAGTTCAAAGTTTTTGAATTTCTTATCACCAAATACTATATCCCCGTTGGAAGGTTGTCCCGGGGCGTTGCCTTCAGCTGTAAAGACCTTCATCATTCCGTTTTCAATAACCCAGTTCTTAGGCATTGTTGTTCCATTGCATTGCCTCCAGCCTTTAAAATCTTTACCGTTGAATAATAATACCCATCCGTCCTTCTTCTCTTTTTCAGTCAGGTTATTCTGACCCTGACCAATGGAAGGAAGCATGATAAGCATTGCTGCTGTACATGATAATGATAAAATAATGTTTCTTTTCATAATAATTTAATTGTTTTTAATGGTATTATGGAGCTCGCATGTTTAATAATTTACAATTTTAAGAAAACAAATGAGAACATGCTCGGTTCTTAATATAATTTTTTAAGTAAATTCCTGATGCAAATTAGTTAAAAAAAGAATCAATCACCAATCACTTGTTTAAATCTGGAATATTTCAGAAAAACTGCGGAGCAGTTTCATCAATAATAGAAATGAGATATAACACAGACTGCAGAACACCGGAGGTGTTCCATTATTTTGATTATTAATTTGATGGAACCGCTCTGCGGTTTGTTGTTGAATAGAATTACCAGCTATTGAGATTAAACCAGATATTATTTATTGGTCATAATATCAAACGATTATAAGATGCGACTAAAAGAATAGTCATTTTTATTGAAAAATATTTGGCTGACTATAAAAATAGTCATATCTTTGTTACGAAGGATTGACAACTGGTAACCGGTAACCGGCATCCGGTATGAGGTACCAACCAACTTACACTCACGCCGCATACCGCACACCACAAACCGCACGCCGGAGGATATAAGGCAAAAGTAAAAAGTTAACCCAATGCAACTGACAAAAGCAGAAGAACAGGTAATGCAGATATTATGGGATATGAAAGAAGGTCTTGTAAAAGATATCCGCTGTAGTTTCAACGACCCGAAACCCGCACGAAATACTGTATCCACAGTTTTGAGAGTGCTTGAAAAGAAGGGATATGTTGGACATAAAGCATATGCAAATGTTCATCTTTACCATCCTCTCGTATCAAAAAGCGATTATTCGAAGAGCCAGTTATTCGGACTGATGGAGAGTTATTTCAATAACTCATTTCCGGCGATGGCTTCATTTTTTGCCCGCGAGAAGGACCTTACAGTGAAAGAACTCGATGAGCTGCTTGAGGATACCAGGAAGGAATTGTCAAAGGTTGAGGAAGGTAGTGACAAAATCCCGCAAAGCGGNNAATGAAAGATTTTTCCTCTTAAACAGGATTTACCTTCTGGCAGGCATTCTGACCTCTTTCTTATTTCCACTGATCTCAATACATTACACAGTTATTCTTCCTGTGGTTAGTAATTTTCAGTCCGGTAGTGCAGTTGTCAGCGAAATTCAAAATGCGGGCAGCAGCATAATCCCGGATCTCAAATTATTGTTATTGGTATTATATGTGTCCGGGGTCTTATTTGTATTTACTCTTATGATAAAACAGGGAAGATCAGTTTTCAGGGCTATAAAAAAATCTGAGATAATATCTTTCCATCCGGCAAAACTTATCAAAACGTCTGATTATACCTCTGCGTTTTCCTTTTTCTCCTATGTGTTTGTCAATCCTTCAATTACAGACGTTGAAACAAAGGAGATCATGAATCACGAACTGGTACATATCAGGCAGAAGCACTGGTTTGACCTGCTTCTTGTCCAATTGCTTTGTATGATGCAATGGTTTAACCCTCTTGTCTGGATCTACATCCGTTTCATAAGGCAGAACCATGAATATCTTGCCGACAAGGTTGCGCTGCAGTTAACATCCGATCCGGCAGTATACAGGGCAGTTCTTTTAAATCAGATTTTCGGCACTCCTGTCGTCAGTCTGGTTAATTCTTTCAATTACTCACCTAATAAAAAAAGATTTAACATGATGAAAAATATAATCAGTTCACCTTACAGGAAGATGAAGATTCTTCTTGTTCTTCCGGTTTTTGCAATCGTATTGTATGCTTTTGCAAAGCCCGACTACAAATACAAATATGCGGATCAAAGTTCAGGTAACATTAGTTCAGGCCCCTTTTTGCAACAAAAATCTGTTAAAGGGACTGTCGTTCAGCAGGATGGCGAGTCGTTACCGGGAGCAAACATTGTGATCCAGGGCACCACTATGGGTACTGCTGCAGATGCAAAAGGATATTTTAAGCTTGACAATGTGCCTGACGACGGGTTATTGGTGGTTAGTTTTGTAGGATTCAAATCCAGGATTTTAAAACCTGTTTTTACCTCTGAAATGTCTATCACTATGGTGAGAGATACGGTCAGGTACAATAATTTAAACATAAGCTCTCCACCACCACCGCCATCTCCTATGAATGCTGCCGGAGATTTGAATGCACCGCCTCCACCGCCTCCTCCTCCCGCACCTCAGAAAATGTCTGGTTTTAAGATAAACGGTGATGGACCAACGCCTCTTTATGTTATTGATGGAGTTATCGTTACCAAAGCTGAAGCTGATAAAATTAGCCCTGAAACAATAGCTTCTGTATTTGTTTTAAAGGACAAAATAACAACGAAGCCTGCTACTGAAAAGTATGGTGAAAAAGGGAAAAATGGAGCCGTCGAGATAAAATCAAGAAATAATGAATCTCATATGAAACCAGCTGGATCTATCAATATCTCAGCAGATAGCATGATTATGTATAAAGATTCTATCATAATTGTCAATCCAAAACCTTATCAGAAAACAGATAATAATCCTTTCATTGTCGTTGAAGAAATGCCTGAATTCCCTGGTGGGACAGATGCCATGGTTGCCTGGATAACTTCAAATCTAAAGTATCCGGCGGAAGCTTTGAAAAGGAAAATCACCGGGAAAGTGTACGTCAATTTTGCAGTAAGCTCCAAGGGGAAGGTAAAAAATGTTGTTGTAAGTAAATCTGCAAATCCTTTGCTTAATGCTGAGGCCATAAGGGTTATAAGCAGCATGCCCGACTGGAAACCTGGAACACAGGGAGGTAAATCGGTTGAAGTTCAGATAAAGGTGCCGGTGGAATTTAAATTAAAATAAAATCAGTGGCCCCGGTATTTATTTAAATTATTAAACCCCCTCTGTCGCTTCGCGACATCTCCCCCGGAGGGGGAGAAAATACTCGTCCATATAGTGAATTTCCCCCCCCTTGGGGGGAATGCCCGAAGGGAGAGGGGGGTTTAACTGAAGAGCAGTATTTTAATATTGATCACTTGTCGTCTTTATCAGCTACCATAAAGAAAGCAGCGTGAACAGACGGAGGACATGGAGAATCTAATCCTTTAACTGCTTTCCAAATCACTTCGTTGAATTCAGCATCATTTACCATATCCTCTTTCGTAAAATCAAACTTCTCGCTTTTTTTCTGCCAGGTATTCTGAGCGAGGTTCTTTAGATTCAAATCAATATTGGATGGCCTGACTGAAAAGGCAGGATGATCGGGAGTATTATTCATGCATCTCCATAATGGAATGGAAGGTGCATCATACTGGCTCATCGGAGGAAGCCCAAGAATCAGTTCTATTGTCCGGAGAAGAGAAGTTGTCGTATAAACAGTATGATCGACAAAGCCCTGTTTCACGTAGCCACCAGCCAGATATGCTGTACTCCGGTGGGCATCAATATGATCGGGACCATTTTGTGCATCGTCTTCCACAATTATTACCAGACTGTTTTTCCACACCCGGCTGTGACTGAGATAATCCACAAACATACCAACCGCCAGATCATTATCAGCAACATGTGCAAATGGAGTTGGTCTGTTGAGGCTGAGTCCCTCGGTATGATCATTTCCAAAGCGAAGGGTATTTAATTGTGGAAGATCATCCACTGCCAGGAGGGAATCAAAATCATGTTTCCACTGCCGGAACCTTACGGTATCGCGGACTGACAGGTCCCATGGTGTGTACTGCGGGCAGAAATGATTTTTTAAAACAGGGATATTAGGCTCTTTATCACCCATAAATTCAGCATATGTACGGTAGGTCACACCATTACGTTTACAATAGTCCCAGAGGAATCCATTTTTATTATTAGCAATTTTTATTGAACCTTCACCCGGATATTCTCCTCCTCTTCCTCCATAAAAGGTCGGCCAGTTTTTTTCGAGGTAATCCGTAGCATAAGCTCCCATGGTCCAGTTATGACCATCGGCACTTACCTCTCCGTTCACAAAGAAATTATCAAGTAATACAAATTCGCGGGCAAGGGCATGCTGGTTTGGCGTTATTTTTTCACCGAAAAGCACAAGATTGCGATCGCCGTTTCCTTCCGGTATATCTCCCAATACCTGGTCATAAGAACGGTTTTCCTTTATAATGTAAAATATATGCTTTATGGGTGAACTATCACCCACTTTTATGGGAATTGGATTACCTGATACTCCTTCGGAAATCAGTTCAGTATTCTTGTTATAAGGGGTGTTATTATAAACAGCCTTTGAAAAAAGCGCCATCTGGCTTGCATCAGGAGACTTCAGAATTGTAAGTGTTCCCCTGAAAAGACCACCTATATATTGTTCTTTAATTTTTTGTTCCTTCCCTGCAGCCTGGTAAACCACGACATCACCTTTACGGGTCGGATCAGGGCCATAAGGATTTGCATGAGAAGACAAACCTTTCCCGTTACTTACCAGGATTTTATCTTTTGCAGTTCTTACACATGTCGGATACCATGCAGTGGGTATAAATCCTTTACTTAAACTTGCCCCGGGCTTTGTGACATCGAAAACGGCAAGGCAGTTATTATCGGCATTTGCAATATAAAGAGTCTTTTCATCGCTGCTCAGTGTCACGCTGTTTGTTGTTGAACCCGATGGGGAACCGGGAAAGAGAGCCGAATTAAGTGTCTCAATCACCTTCTTTTGCCCCGTTTCGATTACCGAAACGCTGTTATCATTTGCATTGGCTACATAAAGGTATTTCCCGTTTTGGGAAATGCATAAATCGTTGGGATTATCACCGACTCCGATTGAGCCGGTAATTTTCTGAAGATCTGTATCAAACAGTATAATTTTATCACAGCCCCAGCATGAAATATATAACTGTTTATGGTTGGGTGATAAAAGACAAGTATACGCTTCACCGCCAAGTGGATATTGAGATATAACCTTTTTAAGTTTAGTATCCAGTATGTAGAGTGAATTGTTTTCCTTCGTCACAACGTACAGCCTGTTTTTGCTGTCGTCGAGCGCTATTCCTGCAACAGAAATTCTTACAGGCCATGGCTTGCCAATAATAATGGAATCAGATACTGAAAGCCTGTTATTCCTGATTTCATACCTGACAATCATGTTATCATTTCCTCCTGAGGCATACAAATACCTGCCGTCATCAGAAAAAGTTAATCCAAGCCATGCTTTTCTTATGACAATTGAATCGAGAATTTCTTCCCTGTCAATGTCCACGAGTTGAATTGTCTGGTCACTCTCTCCGTTGTTGGTGATTGCTGCAAGCTTTTTTGAAGGCGCCACAGCAATATTGAGAGGCAGATCGCCAAGAGGTAATGATTTTCCCACAGGTGTCAACCTCCATCCATTAGGCAAAGAAGTACTGTGAGATTCAATTTCCTTCAGGGTCTGGGCCGGGAGATTAATTGTGAATCCAATATAAACTATCAGAAAAAGAATCAGTATTTTTTTAAAAAACCCATTCATTTTCATGTTTTCAGTAAGTTCGAATAAACAAAGTTTCATAATATACTAATAAATTAATCTTAATATAAGAAAGAGGGTATTTTCTATTGGTTTAACCCCCTTTCTTATTTCCCCCAAGGGGGAAATGATTTATGGTTTCTTATGGAGGTAAGTTATTTATATAGCTATTTATATTCTCTAAAACCCATCCAATCCGGGTTTCTATATCTTTATTATTGAAACGGATAACTTTTAATCCTGATGATTTCAGATATTTAGTTCGTTCAATATCATAAGCACGACGACTTAAATGGATCATCCCATCAATCACAATAACCAGATTTACTTCGAAACAATAAAAATCCAATACATAGATTCCATAGGGATGTTGTCTTCTGAAGTACAATCCATTTAGTTGTCTCTTTCTAAGATGACTCCACAAAATTTTCTCTGGTTCTGTCATCTTTTTTCTTAACTCCTGAGCCTTACTCTTTAAATTAAGACTAGCGCCAAAGTTATGCTTCGCTTCATTTATTATTTTAAAACTTGTCATTTCACTCGATACTTCCTTTATACACCTTGTATTTAAAGATAGCACCTACTCCTTCCCCCTTGGGGGAAGGTTGGGAAGGGGGTAAAAAGCTCCCTAAGTAAGTTCAGTTTTTTGTAGCTCTCTTTTTCAGTTGTTCAGGATTAAGTGTGATCAGATGACCCAATTGTTTTCCATCCCGGTAGGTTACTACCCTAACTGTAACCGGCCCATCAGGTATTTCAACAGACTTGGAATATTTGGGTGAATAAATGTTTGGCATAGCGCCGTCAACCGTATAGAAAATATCCAGGCCCGGGACTTCAGAATCCATATCCAGGGTTATCTTTTCATCTTTTTCACTGACCTTAATGATAGCATCATAAATTGCCGGTGAATAATTTACTCCTTCTATATCAGCACGATCGAACTGTTTTTCCACACGTTGAATAAAATTGGCCCAGTTTTTTGAAGCATTTGGCGACCAGAAATCTTCTGCCAGTGCCCAACCGCGTGGCCAGGTCATATATTCTGCATGGTGCAGGGTTACTACCTGTTCAGTCCACAGATTTCCCTGACCGCCAAGAATATA
>PMNJ01000230.1:0-5768 GCA_003162595.1 Bacteroidales bacterium
ACTTTGGAAAAGTTGCAGAGGGAGAAAAGGTCAGTTGTAATTTCACATTTGATAATAAAGGAACAGAAAATCTTATTATCTCTTCAGCAACGACAACTTGCGGATGCACTGTTTCAAAATATGATAAAAAACCAATTATTCCGGGAGCCAGTGGAAATCTGGAAGTGGTTTTTGACACTTCAGGAAGAAGCGGTATGCAGACAAAAACTATTACTGTGAAATCGAACGCCTCAAAACCTGTTGTATTAATCAAAATAACCGCAGAAGTAATAACCACTAATTAAATATTAATAATTAATAATTGAGACAATGACCAATTTTGCGTATTTCTATTTGATGGGTCAACCTGCAGGAGCAACCGGGCAGACTAACCCCCTTGTGACTTTCCTTCCACTTATTCTTGTTTTTGTTGTTTTTTACTTCTTTATGATCAGACCGCAGATGAAAAAGCAGAAGGAGATGACTAACTATAGGAGCTCTCTGAAAAAAGGTGATAAAATTATTACCACAGGTGGAATACATGGGAAAATATATGAAGTGAAGGATAACTATTGCACTATTGATGTCGGTGGCGATGTCAAACTGAGAATTGATAAGAACGCTCTGCTAAAAGATCCGTCTGCTGAAGAATTAAATTAATGCTTTACAGCAAACATTAAGTGAAAAAGGAAGATGGCAGACGGATAGAAAAGCCCTGGACAAAGGGTTTAAGATTGATCAACAGAGATAGTGCTGCTTTTGCTTTCTTCCTTTTTCTTTCATTTATTTTCTGGTACCTCAATTCCCTCGGAAAAGAAAATGAAGCCGGAATTAATTATCAGGTCAGGTACATAAATATTCCAAAAGAAAGAGCCATTACTTCAGAACAACCAGATGACCTGAATCTCTTTCTTAAAGGTCCGGGTTATGCAATATTGAAACTTAAAATTTTTGGTAAAAAAACGCCATTGATTGTTGACTTATTAAAAGTCAATTACAAAAAAGCTCCCGGGGACAAAGAGTTGAACTATTATATTGTTACATCAGGATTAACAAAAAGTCTGAATGTTCAAGTTAGATCAGGATGTGAGATTACCTCAATTAAACCCGATACACTTTTTTTCACGCTTGATAAGATAGTTGCAAATTCAGCCCTTATCCCGGAGAACAAGATTGATAACAAAAAGAAACGATGACGCCTTTTATCCGGAGATCCCTTTATGATTACAAATAGAAAACCTGAATTTAGACTAGGAGTTACGGGTGGTATCGGAAGCGGTAAGACATCTGTATGCAGGGTTTTCGATGTGCTCAGAGTACCTGTTTTTTCGGCAGACAGGGATGCAAGGGAAACAATGGAGAAGGACACAGGTATCATTAAAAACCTCAATTCTATTGCAGGTAAGAACCTTTATGTAAACGGAAGCCTTGACAGGATGGAGTTGGCCAGAATTATCTTCAATGACAGAACCCTGCTTGAAAAGGTAAATTTGCTGGTTCATCCAGCTGTTTTTGATCACTTTAGGAATTGGACATTGGAACAGACTGCATCCTATGTAATTATGGAAGCAGCAATACTTTTTGAAAGCGGAGCTTCAAAATATGTAGACAGGGTTGCCACAGTTGTGGCGCCGGTTGAACAGAGAATAGAAAGGGTTATACAGAGAAATAAACTTTCCAGGGAACAGGTCATAGAGAGGATGAAGAATCAGATAGATGACGAAACGCGGATAAAACTGTCGGATTATGTGATCAATAACTCTGAAAATGATATGATCATAACTACTATCCTGGAGATTCACGATGACATTTTAGCTTTTATTAATACTCAATCCTGAATATGGGAATATTTGGAAAATGGCTTGGCGGAGGACTAGGGTTTGCTGTGGGTGGACCGATAGGTGGGCTTTTGGGTTTTCTGCTAGGCTCTATGATAGATGGTACTACTGTTCATACTTCGACCTATACTGCCGGAACTGCCAGGACAAGTCAGCGTGATTTTGGAATGAGCCTTCTTGTACTTGTTGCTGCTGTTATGAAAGCTGATGGAAAGGTTGTCAAATCGGAACTCGACTATGTTAAACAGTTCTTTGTCAGACAATTCGGGCAGGAATCAGCTAAACAGGCCCTACTAATGCTAAAAGACATACTTAAACAGGAAATTCCCGTAAGGGATGTTTGCCTTCAGATAAAAGGAAATATGGATTATTCTTCGAGACTGCAATTGTTACATCTGTTGTTTAATTTGTCCCTTGCAGACAGTGTGATCCACCCTTCGGAAATTCAGATTATTGAAAGTATTTCGTCATATCTGGGAGTCAATTCCAATGATTTTCTGTCAATAAGGAATATGTTTATTCCCGAAACAGATTCTTCTTATAAAATTCTTGAAATAGATCCATCTTCTTCAAACGAAGAAGTTAAAAAAGCATACAGAAGGATGGCAATGAAGTATCATCCAGATAAAGTAAGCCATCTTGGAGATGATATTAGAAAATCAGCGGATGATAAGTTTGCTATGGTNNAATGAGGCTTATGAAAAGATTAAAAAGGAACGGAATATGAACTGATCGGTAAAACTGAAAAAAACATCAGTTATGAAACGGGCTTAAAAATTCTGATTAAATTTGTATTTAAATATATAAGCGATGATTTTAAAAGATATTCTGGCTATTTCTGGCGAACCCGGGCTTTTCAAGTTTATTGCTCAGGGAAAAAATGCAATAATTGTTGAACAACTGGAAACAAAAAAAAGGAGCAGTGCTTATGGCTCAGCGAAAGTAAGCTCGCTGGAAGACATTGCAATTTTTACTGATAAAGAGGATCTGCCTCTTGGGAAAGTTTTTGACCTGATTCATGAAAAAGAGAACGGTGGAGAGGCAATTGATTCAAAAGCAGATGCCGGAAAACTGAAAGAATGGTTTGAAGGGATCCTTCCGGAATATTCAAAAGATAAAGTATATACAAGCGACATAAAAAAAGTTGCACAGTGGTATAATATCCTTCATAAGCTCAACCTGCTGACTAAGGAAGAACCTGAAAAAGAAGCTGAAGAAAAACCGGCTAAAGAAAAATCAACAAAGGAAAAATCAACAAAGGGAAAATCAACAAAGGAAAAACCAGTTCCTGTAGCTGAAAAGAAAAACAAGAAGGCCACTCCTAAAACAAAATCAAAGTAATATTAAAAAAAGAAGTTTCCCGCAGATTATGCTGATCAACACAGATCAAATTTTGCTATCTGCGAAAATCTGCGAGATCACCGGGGAAAGAAAAACTTATGGTTTTGAAAGGTTTATCAGGAAATAATTCTTCTATTTATGAACTTCGGTGGTAATGAAGTAGTCTATAATTATTCGGAATCAGGTATTATCATTGTTCCGGTGCCATATGACGAGACCAGTACATGGATGAAAGGAGCCGATAAGGGACCTGATGCCATTCTCCACGCCTCAGTCAATCTGGAATTCTATGATGTGGAAACCTCATCGGAAGCCCATCTCAAAGGTATTCATACAATAGCACCTCTTTTAGAGAAAGAAACACCTCAAAAACTTGTTAAAGCTGTGTATGACAATATATTATCACTTCTGTCAGATAAAAAGTTTCCTGTAATTATTGGTGGAAACCATACCGTCTCAATAGGAGCCATAAAAGCATTTTCAGAATTTTTTGAAAATCTTACAATACTTCAGCTTGATGCTCATGCCGATCTGAGACAAGTATATGAAGGATCAGTGTTCAATCATGCCTGCGCAATGGCGAGAGCCCGTGAATTTGCACCTGTAGTTCAGGTCGGTATCAGAAGCATGTCGGCAGAAGAGTTGCCATTCGTAGAAAGGGACAGAATATTCTTTTCGCATGAGCTTTATTATGACAAGAGCCTTTATGAAAAAGCTCTTGTCAAACTTACTGAGAACGTTTATATAACTATTGATCTGGATGTGTTTGATCCGTCAATAATGCCATCTACAGGAACACCGGAACCGGGAGGACCTCCATATTACGAACTTCTTCATTTTATGAAGGAAGTTATAAAATCAAGGAATGTTGTGGGATTTGATGTCGTCGAATTATGCCCATCTGCAACAAATAAATCTCCCGATTTTGTTGCTGCGAAAATAATATACCAGTTATTGAGCTATAAATTTGTTGGCCCCCCATCCCCCTAAAGGGGGGCTAATCCTCCTTCTTTGCCTCCTCCCAAATAACATTCATCTCATCGAGACTCATATTGTGAAGAGATTTACCTTTTGCAAGAGTCTCTTTTTCGAGATAATTAAACCTCTTGATAAATTTCCTGTTAGTTTTTTCAAGCGCTGCTTCCGGATCAATCTCATATAAACGAGATGCATTTATAATTGAAAAAAGTACATCGCCAAGTTCTGATTCTATCGACTCGGTATTATGATTCATTATCTCTTCTTTCAGCTCAGAGATTTCCTCCAGAACTTTGTCCCAGATCTGCTCTCGTTTCTCCCAGTCAAACCCTACACCCCTTACCTTTTCCTGGATCCTGTTGGCTTTTACGATTGCAGGCAATGATGCTGGAACACCTGAAAGTACAGGTTTGTAGCCATTATCCTCCCTGATTTTGAGTTGTTCCCAGTTTTCCTCAACCTCTGAAGCTCCGGAAACCTTTACATTACCAAACACATGGGGATGCCTGTAAATCAGTTTGTTGTTGATTCCCTCAAGAACATCTGCCATTGTAAAAGCTCCTTTTTCAGCACCTATTTTTGCATAAAAGACTATATGAAGCATGAGATCACCAAGCTCGTTTTTTATACCTTCATCACTGCCAGAGGAAATAGCTTCAGCTAATTCATACGTCTCTTCAATCGTGAGTTTCCGCAGACTATCGTTAGTTTGTTTCATATCCCATGGGCACTTTGCCCTTAATTCATCCATAATGCCAAGAAGCCTGTTAAGCTCTTCGAGGCTTTTGTTTTTATTATTCATTGGCCACTTTTTAAAATAAACGGTTAGGGGATGCGGTTTTGTTAGCGAGATCGATACGTAAAACGGATCCGACTGAAAGACTCAATAATTCGGATACGTCCGCACCATTAATTGATATTTCCAGAAGATCAAGCTGGTTAAATCTTGCGAGCATCTCGCCAACCGGCACATCGCTGTATCTCAGTGAAATCTGATCCGTATAATTTTTATTGCTCTGAATAAGTATCCTGTAGGCTTTGTTTTCAAAAACTCTGTAAAAAACTTCCCTTGTTATATTAGAAATAGCATTTCCGTAAGAGTCGATGAAAATAATACTTCCAATAATTACGTCTTTATCAATTGTTGCCCTCAGGGGAACTCTTTCACTAAGAGATTTAACAGATTTTCCAATCTCGGATGGCTTTTTCCCGGCTATCAGATCTGAGGCAGCTTTTGCAAATACTTCAAGTTCGTCGAAAGACTTATCAGGTTCTAACCTGATTACCTCATCGGGATCTGAATTGAGAATAAGGTTAAAAATTCCATTGTCAGTTCCAATGAAAAAATGATCTCTGGCTCTCACAATCAGATGATCCTGAATCTTATGTGCTTCCGAATGAACGCATATGATATGAATAGAACCTTTAGGATAATTGTTAAATGTATTTCTTATTATAAAAGAGGCATGCGAGATATTAAAAGCCGGGATATTTCCGGCGTTATCAATTATTATGACTCCGGGACACCTGCTGCTAAGCTTGCCTTTGATGATTCCATAATAGATATCATCTGACTTCCACTCTGTTGTTAATGTTATTACCGGCATACGAAAAAACTTATAACAAAGATAA
>PMNJ01000230.1:5811-5936 GCA_003162595.1 Bacteroidales bacterium
GCCAGAGGCAATGAGATTAAATGCATGGGAGAGGAGACTGAGATAACAATATTTGCAGATAAGTTTAATGAGCTGATTGAGTATTATCGAAAATATCACCGGCTCGATGAACAGGATATTGAAAA
>PMNJ01000189.1 GCA_003162595.1 Bacteroidales bacterium
TTTTGCCTCCTTAGCTCAGTTGGTAGAGCAGCTCATTCGTAATGAGCAGGTCGTGGGTTCGAGTCCCATTGGAGGCTCAACATTATAACAAATATGAAAAAGGAAAGATTTTTGTTCTTTTTGGTGAGTCTCCTGATGCTTAATATTTCGCAGGATATCTATTCTCAGACAGGTAAAGTTCCTGCATTTAAAATGATTCAGGCTGATGGCAAACTTTTTAAAGCACACGATTTACCAATAGGCAAGCCAATTATTATTATTTATTTTTCACCCGATTGTGAAGAATGTCAGAAGTTTACAGAAAAGTTACTAAATAGGATCGATGACTATTGGAATGCATCTATTGCAATGGTTACCTATTTGCCTGTCGCTAAGGTTAAAGAGTTTGTTTCAAAATATAAATTAAATATATACCCTAATATATTTGTCGGGACAGAGGGAAATTCATTTTTTTTAAGAGCCTACTATAATATACAATTGTTTCCTTTTGTCGTACTATTCAATAAGGATGGTGATCTTAAAAAGATATATGAAAAGGAAGTTAACCAGGATGATTTGACAAATCGTCTCAAAGGGCTCTGAGTTATTATCCGGACCTTGAAGTCATATTATAGCCTCACCAATTCTACGCTATTCTTTACTTGAACACAGGCCTGTTCAGAATCAGGGATAAAATAATATTTATAAAGTAATCTGCAACATTAAAAAGTATAAACAGGTTAAATAATTAATTTGCTTAAAAGAATCAATTCATTATTTTTGTCAGTCTTTAAAAATTGCGGGAGTAGCTCAGGGGTAGAGCATCAGCTTCCCAAGCTGAGGGTCGGGGGTTCGAATCCCCTTTCCCGCTCAAATAAAAGGCCGTGAAAACGGCCTTTTAATATTTTGACAGACCAACTCAAGTTTACTTAGTGGAGGGAACTCAGCTAAGTTCTGTCTCTTTATTTTGTTATCCGGAATTTCTTACCCCTGTTCCAAAATCCCATTCTTTATAGAACTGCTCCAGAAAATTTTCCAGAATTTTATGTCTTTCTTCAGCAATTGTGCGACCGGTGGCAGTATTCATCATTTCTTTCAGTTTCAGGAGTTTATCATAAAAATGGCCGATTGTAGATTTGCCGGTGTTTCCGGATTCTTCAGACGGAATATAAATTGGATTATTCCTGAATCCCCCGTAGTTAAAGGCTCTTGCAATACCAATCGCTCCGATAGCATCCAGCCTGTCAGCATCCTGAACAACCCAGAGTAACGGATCGCTATGATTCCCTGATTTCTTCCTGTTACTAAATGAAATATTCTTTATTACGTTTAAAACATGATCTCTGATTTCTGACATTTCAATCTCGTCCATAAAATCCGAGATCAGTGAATATCCGGGTCCGGAATTTCCCTCTGCAAATTTTGAATCTACTGTGTCGTGAAGCAATGCAGCAATCTCAACTATAAAAGGATCCACGAGATCTTCTTTTTCATTTATGAACAATGCAAGCTTTCTTACTCTTTCAATATGCCACCAATCGTGTCCGCTGTCATAACCTTTCATATTTTGCTTTACAAATTCTTCGGTCGCTGATATCTGATCATTTTTATTCATATTCTTTTATCTATGCGAATACTGTTTACAAACCTTAGTGATTCTTAGTGATAAAAAATATTTCATTTAACCACAAAGGCCACAAAGAGTTGCACAAAGTAACACAATGAGAAAGAAAAATCCTCTGAAGAACAACAAAGAAATTCAATAGATTTGCATTTAAATTCTTATAAATGAAGGCAGCAATAATAACAATAGGTGATGAGCTTCTGATAGGACAGACAATAGATACCAATTCTGCATGGATTGGAGCGGAATTAAGCAAATCCGGTTTTGATGTCTCCCGGATAACATCTGTTCACGACAGGAGGGATGATATCATTTTTGCATTGAATGAAGCCGCCGGCAAAACCGATATTGTATTAATCACCGGAGGTCTTGGTCCAACTAGCGATGATATAACTAAACAGACTCTTTGTGAATTCTTCAATACACATCTTATTATAAACGATGAAGTATTGAATATGATCGAAAAAATGATGATTCTGCGCAATTTCCCGATGAATGAAAAAAACCGTCGTCAGGCTGAAGTCCCTGAATCATGCAGAGTATTGAAGAACGCGGCAGGAACAGCTCCCGGGATGTGGTTTGAAAAGGAAGGCACAATATATATATCAATGCCAGGTGTTCCGTATGAGATGAAGTATCTTATGACGGAACTTGTACTTCCGGAATTAAATAAACGCTTCACGTCGCAAGTTATAATTCATAGAAATATAATGACTTATGGAACATTCGAATCCAAGCTAGCAGATATACTCACTGATTTCGAATCGGGACTTCCTGAAAGCATTAAACTGGCATATCTGCCGGCATCAGGTATAATAAAACTGAGGCTTACTGGAACAGGAGCAGATTATAATTCTTTATTAAAACTTATTAATGAACAGGCTGGTAAGCTTTATAAGATTATACCTGAGCTTATTTATGCCGAAGATGAGGAATCGCTGGAAATGGTTATTGGTAAGCTTTTAAAATCCTCTGACAAAACGGTATGTACAGCAGAAAGCTGCACCGGAGGAGAAGTCGCTCATTTATTAACAAGCGTTGCAGGAAGCTCTGCATATTATAAAGGTTCTGTTATTGCCTATGCTAATTCGGTAAAGACACAATTACTTGGCGTTGGGGAAGAGATTATTGAAAAACATGGGGCTGTAAGCCAGGAAACTGTCAAAGATATGGCTATAGGAGCCAGAAAATTATTAAAAACCGACTTTGCTGTGGCCACATCAGGTATCGCCGGACCAGATGGTGGGACAGAGACAAAGCCAGTGGGAACCATTTGGATAGCAGTTGCTTCCGGGAAAGAGGTTATTTGTGAAAAACATGTTTTCGGGAATGACAGAAATACCAATATTAATAGGTTTACCCTTGCAGCATTGAACCTACTTAGAAAACAGATAATCAAGTCTTAACCCGTATTTATACCAGCTATTTTAAAAAAGTAGATTAAATATTTGTTTAATAAGATAAAAATCACGTATTTTGCGCTTCGTTTAAAAAGTACAAACGTTAGTTAAGAAGTAAAAGAAACATCAATGTCAAGAATTTGTCAGGTTACAGGGAAAAAGGCGATGGTCGGAAACAACGTTTCGCACTCAAAGAGAAGGACTAAGAGAAAATTCTATCCTAATCTTTTTGTTAAAAAATATTACCTTCCGGAAGAAGAGAGATGGATTTCGCTTAAGATTTCCGCTTCAGGCATCCGTCTTATAAGTAAAAAAGGGCTCACGAGCGTACTGAAGGAAGCAAAAGAAAAAGGTTACATTTTGAATTATTAAAACAGGATAGAAAATGGCAAAGAAGGCTAAAGGTAACAGGCAACAGGTAATCCTGGAATGTACCGAACATAAAGAAAGCGGAAAACCGGGAACTTCAAGATATATTACAACAAAAAACAGGAAGAATACTCCCGATCGTCTTGAAAGGATGAAATACAATCCTATTCTTAAGAAACATACACTTCACAGAGAAATCAA
>PMNJ01000237.1 GCA_003162595.1 Bacteroidales bacterium
CCTTTACCCGGTATTCCTGAATCGCTTAATGTTCTCCTTCATGAACTGAGAGGTCTCGGACTGAGCGTTATACTTGACTAAGTCAGGTATTACGCCAGGTTTTGAATTATTAGTTTTAGAATAAAAAATATTCAGCATATGTCATTCAGAAGAGATAACAAAACAAAAACCAGTTACTCAAAAATCTCAATAGGTCTGGCTTCACCTGAAGAAATACTTGATCGTTCAAGTGGTGAAGTACTGAAGCCTGAGACAATAAATTACCGTACATATAAGCCTGAGCGCGATGGATTATTCTGCGAGAGGATATTTGGACCGGTAAAGGATTATGAGTGCCATTGCGGAAAATATAAAAGAATCCGCTATAAAGGCATCGTTTGCGACCGTTGTGGTGTTGAGGTAACAGAAAAGAAAGTACGTCGTGAAAGGATGGGGCATATTTCTCTGGTAGTTCCTGTTGCTCATATCTGGTATTTCCGTTCATTACCAAATAAAATCGGATATCTTCTGGGTCTTCCGACCAAGAAGCTTGATTCAATTATATACTATGAGAGATATGTAGTTATCAACCCGGGCATTAAAGCTGTGGATGGTGTTAAATATCTTGATTTTCTTACAGAAGAAGAATATCTGGAGATTACAGAATCACTTCCAAAAGAAAACCAGTATCTTGAAGATAATCACCCTGATAAGTTTGTTGCTGATATGGGTGCAGAAGCTCTATATAAACTGCTATCCCGTATAGATCTTGACGAAATGTCGTATTCACTTCGTCACAGAGCTAATACAGAAACTTCACAGCAACGTAAAAATGAAGCTCTTAAACGTCTTCAGGTTGTAGAAGCTTTCAGGGATTCAAAGCAGGTTAACAAACCTGAGTGGATGATAATCAAAGTTGTGCCTGTAATTCCACCCGAACTGAGGCCTCTTGTACCTCTCGATGGCGGCCGGTTTGCAACCAGTGACCTGAACGATCTCTACAGAAGAGTCATTATCAGAAACAACCGTTTGAAAAGACTTATTGAGATCAAAGCTCCGGAAGTGATCCTTCGTAACGAAAAACGTATGCTTCAGGAAGCGGTCGATTCTCTGTTCGATAATTCAAGGAAAGCAAATGCTGTAAAAACAGATGCCAACCGTCCTCTTAAATCACTCAGCGACAGTCTGAAAGGGAAACAGGGTAGGTTCCGTCAAAACCTGCTTGGTAAACGTGTTGACTATTCTGCCCGTTCCGTTATTGTTGTTGGCCCGGAACTGGCACTTCACGAATGTGGATTACCTAAGGATATGGCAGCTGAACTCTATAAGCCATTCATTATCCGTAAATTGATCGAGCGTGGTATCGTTAAGACTGTTAAATCGGCTAAAAAAATAGTTGACAGGAAAGACCCTGTTGTATGGGATATTCTTGAAAATGTGCTTAAAGGACATCCTGTTCTCTTAAACCGTGCACCGACACTTCACAGGCTTGGTATTCAAGCTTTCCAGCCAAAACTTATTGAAGGAAAAGCTATTCAGCTGCATCCGCTTGTTTGTACCGCTTTTAATGCTGACTTCGATGGTGACCAGATGGCAGTTCACCTTCCTCTTGGTAATGGCGCTGTGCTTGAGGCTCAGATGCTTATGCTGGCTTCACACAACATTCTTAACCCGGCTAACGGTGCACCCGTTACCGTTCCATCGCAGGATATGGTTCTTGGTCTTTATTATATTACCAAAGGCAGAAAGAGCACTGAAACTGAGAAAGTCAGGGGTGAAGGTTTGATTTTCTACTCACCTCAGGAAGTTAACATAGCTTACAATGAAGGGAAGATAGACCTTCACGCTCATATAAAAGTAAAAGCCAACGACAGGAAAGATGGGGAGTTCATTAACCACCTTATTGAAACCACTGTTGGAAGGGTTATTTTTAATCAGTTTGTACCCGCTGAAGTTGGGTACATAAATGAAATCCTGACAAAAAAATCACTCAGGGACATAATCGGGCGCGTTCTCAAACTGGCCGGTACAGCTAAAACAGCTGATTTTCTTGATGCTATCAAAAACCTTGGATTCTATTCTGCATTTAAGGGAGGTTTATCATTTAACCTCGATGATGTAATCATACCTGAAGAAAAAACCAAATTCGTTGCAGAAGGTTATGAGCAGGTTGAAGAGGTGCTGAATAATTACAGCATGGGATTCATTACCAACAACGAACGTTACAATCAGATAATTGATATCTGGACACATGTTAATGCAAGGCTGACACAAACCTTAATGAAACAGCTGTCCACTGATAAGCAGGGATTCAACTCTGTTTACATGATGCTTGACTCAGGTGCCAGGGGTTCAAAAGAACAGATACGTCAGCTCTCAGGAATGAGGGGGCTCATGGCAAAACCACAGAAATCTGGTGCTACCGGCTCAGAAATTATTGAAAACCCCATCCTTTCAAACTTTAAGGAAGGTTTGTCGGTTCTGGAGTATTTTATCTCTACTCACGGTGCTCGTAAAGGTCTTGCTGATACAGCTCTTAAAACAGCTGATGCAGGTTATCTTACCCGCCGTCTTGTCGATGTTTCACAGGATGTCATTATAAATGAAGAGGACTGCGGAACACTTCGCGGACTGATTGCCACAGCAATAAAGAAGAATGAAGAAGTCGTTGAATCATTATACGAGAGGGTTCTTGGTCGTACGACTGTGCATAATGTATATCACCCGCTTACGGGAGAATTGATCGTTGAATCGGGACAGGAACTTACTGAGGAACTGGCAAAGAAAATTGAAGATTCTCCGATTGAACAGGTTGAAATCCGTTCGGTTCTTACCTGTGAATCCAAAAAGGGAGTATGTGCAAAATGTTATGGACGTAACCTGGCTAATGGACTCATGGTTCAGAAAGGTGAAGCTGTCGGAGTAATTGCAGCACAAAGTATCGGTGAACCAGGAACTCAGCTGACTCTCCGTACATTCCATGTTGGAGGTACTGCATCAAATATTACCACCGAATCGAGGCTTGTAGCCCGCTACGGAGGTATCGCCGAGATAGAAGAGCTAAGATCTGTTCCTAAGAAAGATACAGAAAAGGGTGATATAGATATAGTTATCGGACGTCTTGCTGAACTCAGGATAATTGACAAGAAAACCGGTATAGCTCTTACTACTCATACAATTCCTTATGGCTCAAAACTTTATATTAAGCCGGGTCAGGAGATTGAAAAAGGAAANNGCTGTTATTATTTCTGAAATGGCTGGAAAGATTGGATATGACTTTCTTATAGAAGGTATTACTTTCCGCGAAGAATCTGACGAGCAGACTGGTTTTAAAGAAAAAGTTATCATAGAGAGCAGGGATAAAACAAAGAACCCGGCGATTAAAATCTTAAATCCAAAAGGTGAAGAGCTGAGAGTATATAACCTTCCTGTTGGATCTCACCTTGTTGTTGAGACAAATAAAATGGTTGAAGCAGGTGAAGTTCTTGCCAAGATACCACGTGCAGTAGGGAAGTCGGGCGATATAACAGGAGGTCTTCCACGTGTTACCGAGCTTTTTGAAGCACGTAACCCGTCGAATCCGGCAATTGTTTCAGAGATAGATGGTGAGGTTACATTCGGAAAGATTAAGAGAGGTAACAGGGAAATCGCCATCAAATCAAAAACTGATGAAACGAAAAAATACCTGGTTCCACTTTCAAAACAGATACTTGTACAGGAAAACGATTATGTAAAAGCAGGTATCCCACTTTCAGACGGAGCAATTACTCCAGCCGATATTCTGGCAATTAAAGGACCGACAAAAGTTCAGGAATATATTGTCAATGAAATTCAGGAAGTATATCGTTTGCAGGGAGTTAAGATTAATGATAAACATTTTGAAATCATTGTCCGCCAGATGATGCGTAAGGTTGAGATTGTTGATCCGGGTGATACAAAATTCCTTGAACGTCAGGTAGTTGATAAACTTGAATTCATGGATGAAAATGACTGGATCTATGGCAAAAAAGTGATAATCGATGGTGGCGATTCTCAAACCCTGCGTCCGGGTATGATTATTTCAGCCCGCAAATTAAGGGATGACAATTCTGTTCTTAAACGTCGGGATATGAAGGTTGTTGAAGCCAGGGATGCAATACCCGCCACTTCGAGTCAGGTTTTGCAGGGAATTACAAGAGCTTCTCTTCAGACCAAGAGCTTCTTCTCAGCAGCTTCTTTCCAGGAGACAACAAAAGTACTGAATGAAGCAGCAATTCTTGGTAAAATAGACAGATTGGAAGGACTTAAGGAAAATGTTATTGTAGGTCATCTTATACCTGCAGGTACTGGTCAGAGGCAATACAATGGTATCATTGTCGGATCACTTGAGGAGTATGAAAACCTTGTTGGTGTGGAACAGGAAACTGAAGCTGAACCAGGAAAATTGGACTAATACTTAAAAGCTATGACAGATCCAAAGAACCCTACGCAGATCAATATTGAGCTGAACGAAGAAATTGCTCAGGGTACTTATTCCAACCTTGCTGTAATAACTCATTCGTCTTCGGAATTTGTTATCGATTTCGTAAGAATAATGCCGGGTATACCAAAGGCTCAGGTTAAGTCGAGGATAATTCTGACGCCGGAACATGCCAAAAGGCTTGTTGCGGCGCTTCAGGATAACATTGCCAAGTATGAATCTGTTCACGGAACGATTAAAGAAGTCAAAGGATCAGGACCTGCAATACCTCTAAGTTTTGGCGGACCGACAGCTCAGGCATAAAATAAATGTTTACTTTGTTCGTTAATTAATAATTACAGAATAAAATCAATCCGAAATGAAAGGGAACATTATAAGAAGAATTTTTGTAACATTTATGATTATCGCACCTATTATCATGTATTCAGATTGCAAGAAACAGGCAAGATGTGGTTGTGGGAAAGATGCTCTGTTAACACTTTCAGATGCCTCTTGTATAATTACCTGGACTACTGATGGAGCGACCATATACGCTAATGTTGTAGGTGACGCATATTCTACCTATATTTTCTGCAACCCATCCGAGATGTTCCCAAATCTGGCTGATGCTAAATCAGGTGATATATTGCAGTTATCAGGTCCCGTATATTGGGACTGCAATTACGTTTACCAATCAAGTAATTCTTCTTACATGAGTCTGTATAAGACTTATGATGTGCAGGTTACTTCATTAACTCAGAATCTATACGGGAAAGGTAAGCCGTCAGCCGGTACTCAACTGGATTCTCCGACTCCCAAAAACTAAAATATTATTCTCTTTCTTCTTCATGGTTATCTGGAATTCAGCCAATTTTGTATATTTCTGAAAAATTAGATAATGTATCAGAATGCCATTTCTTTTGCCGGGGCAGGAAGAGTTGCAGAAGCTTTGTGCAAAGAATTGTTTCATGCCGGCTTCAGGATAGATAAGATTGTTTCGGAAACAAAGGACAGTGGCACCTTGCTCGCTGACGCATGCCAGGCAACATGGTCATCAGACCTCTTATTTGGCGATTCAACGAAGATTTTAATTATTGCTGTACCGGACCATAGGTTAAAAAGTGTTCTTGGTTATATTAAGTGCGCACCAGAAACACTGGTAGTTCATACCGCCGGTAGTTTTGGCCTTGATATTTTTCCTGAACATATCAAACACAAAGGCATTTTTTACCCTTTACAGACTTTTTCAAAAGGAAGGAAGGTTAACTTCATGGATCTCCCTTTTTTACTTGAGTCTTCTAATGATGAATCATCTGCAATTCTCAGGAAACTTGTGGAATCTATTCATGGTGAAGTTCATTTTGTTGATACTGATCACAGAAGGATGCTTCATCTTGCTGCTGTTTTTATCTGCAACTTTACAAATCATATGCTTACTATGGGTAAGGAGGTAACATTAAAAGCAGGTTTTTCATTTGAGTTACTTGTTCCGTTACTAAAAGAGACTATATCAAAAGCAATTGATTCGGGTCCTGAAAACTCGCAGACAGGGCCTGCAGCGAGACACGATCAGAATACTATAGAAAAGCATTTGGAATTATTATCTTTCTCCCCCGAGTTACAGAAGATTTATAATGAGATGACAAAGTCAATAATAGAGTATTATAAGATAAAAGACAAAAGTTAAAAGATAAAAGTATCTAAGAGATCCCCTCCTGGAAGGGTTAGGGGGTGGGTTTCTAGTAAAAATAATTTGTTAAGTAGTTGAACATGGCTAATTTTAAAGAAGACCTGGCAAGAGTAAAAGCATTTATTTTTGATATTGACGGAGTTTTGTCGTTGCAGACAATAAGTCTGAATTCTTTTGGTATACCAAACAGGACTGTTAATCTTCGCGATGGTTATGCTATTCAGCTGGCTGTGAAAAAGGGATATCATATTGGGATAATTTCAGGCAGCAGGTCTAAAGAGTATCAAAAGAGGCTCAGGATGCTGGGAGTCACTGATATTTACCTTAAGAGCCGAAGTAAACTCAATGATTTTAATACTTTTCTTAAAAAACACGATCTTTATAAATCAGACGTTCTTTTCATGGGTGATGATATTCCTGATTTTGAAGTGATGAAAGAAGCAGGCATTCCTGTATGCCCTTCCGACGCAGATAGTGAGATAAAACAGGTTTCTTCTTATATTTCTGATAAAAAAGGGGGAGAAGGTTGTGTGAGAGATGTCATAGAACAGGTATTAAGATTACATAATAATTGGATGGATTCAGACGCATTTACATGGTAAATTATGAAAGCATTCCTTAATCTCATCAGGTGGCAAAATCTTCTTATGGTTATTCTTACAATGGTGCTTATGAGGTACGCGGTTCTTGCTCCGGTAATCAGCAAGATAGGAGTAATATTGATTAAGGGGAGTGGAGAAGAGATCCCTATGTCGCTTCAATTTCCATGGTATGATTTTATCTTATTGGTAGCCGCTACTGTCTTTATCACTGCCGGTGGATATGTCATTAATGATTATTTTGATATTAAAACTGATCTTATTAACAAAGGGAAGGTTATTGTTGGAACAAAAATCCCAAGGCGTAAAGCCATGATGTGGCATTCTATTTTAAATGTTGCAGGAGTGGCTGCCGGATTCTATATATCATATAAAGCCGGGTATATATGGCTGGGAACAATGTTTCTGCTGGTCTCCGGGTTACTCTACTTTTATTCGGCAAGTTATAAAAGGCAGTTTTTGATAGGAAATATTATCGTGGCAATTCTTACAGCCATGGTTCCATTGCTTGTTGTATTTTATGAATGGCCGGCATTGTACAAATACTATACTATTAATGCTATCAGGCTTCCACATATTAACTTTATTATTTACTGGGTCGGAGGATTTGCTCTTTTCGCTTTTTTGACAAATCTCATACGCGAGATAATCAAGGACATAGAGGATTTCGAAGGAGATTCAGCCTATGGAAGAAATACGGTACCTGTTGTATTGGGAGTGCTTACATCAAAAATAGTCTCGATATCTCTTATCGTGGTTACTCTTATAATGCTTTACATTATATGGCACTTTTTTGTTAATGATATAATAACATTTATCTATTTATCTGTTGCGATTGTTTTTCCTTTACTTTATGTTATTTACAAACTGGTTATCAGTAGTGAAAAAAAACAACTCCATAGTGCAAGCAGGATAATGAAAATAGTTATGTTAACCGGTGTTCTTTATTCTGTTGTAGTAAAAGTAATACTTACCTGGAACCTTTTCTGATGATTATTGACAAACTCAATAACTTCAAAATAATTCTTGCATCGCGTTCCCCNNAAGGCAGCTTCCTTTATAAATGAGATATCAGATAATGAGATAGTTATTGCTGCCGATACAATTGTATGGTGTAACAACAAGGTACTTGGTAAACCACTGAATCGAGAAGAAGCGATACGGATTTTGAAAGAAATCTCCGGAAACACTCATGAAGTTATTACCGGAGTGTCTATTCGTTCTCAGTCAAAGGAATTGACCTTTTCTGAATCCACCAGAGTAACTTTTGAAACTATATCGGAAGAGGAAATATGTTATTATACAGATAATTATAGACCTTATGATAAAGCCGGAGCATACGGTATTCAGGAATGGATCGGCATTATAGCTTGCAGCCATATTGATGGTTCATATTTCAATGTGGTCGGGTTACCTGTACAAAGACTGTATAAAGAACTTCAGAGTCTTATATTAAAACAGATCTAATTTTTATCACAAAATTTCAGGTAAAATGAAGATTGTTGCTGACGATAAAATACCTTTTCTGAAGGGAGCGCTCGAACCCTTTGCAGAGGTGGTTTACATTCCAGGGAAACAGATTAGCAGGGAAATACTGAAGGATTCTGATGCATTGCTGATCCGGACAAGAACTGTCTGTAATGAGAATCTGTTGGAGGGGACAAGTATCAGGTTCATTGGTACTGCCACTATCGGTTTTGATCATATAGACACACATTATTGCAGTAGAAACAAAATAATCTGGACAAATGCTCCGGGATGCAATTCATCTTCGGTTCAGCAATATATTGCAGCAGCTTTACTCAGGATCTCATCTGAACACCACTTTAATCTGAAGGACAAGACATTAGGAATTATTGGTGTTGGAAATGTCGGATCAAAGGTTGAAAAGTTTGCACGAAGTATCGGGATGAATATATTGTTGAATGATCCTCCCCGGGCAAGGATGGAGGGGAAAATGAATTTTCACAGCCTGAATAAAGTTTTGTCCGGGTCTGATATACTTACAGTACATGTACCTCTGAATGTAGTTGGGGAAGATCAGACCTGGCATCTTTTTAATGAAGAAAGTTTTAAAAAGATCAAAAAGGGAGCATGGTTTCTCAATTCTTCCCGCGGTGAAGTGACCGACACATGTGCACTGAAGAAAGCACTTTATTCAGGTATGCTTAGTGGGGTAGTAATAGATGTCTGGGAAAATGAACCGGATATCGATCCTGAACTTTTGCAGCAGGCTTTTATTGCCACTCCTCATATTGCCGGCTATTCAACAGACGGTAAAGCCAATGGAACAGCTATGGTTGTCAACTCTTTAACCGGGTATTTTAATCTTCCGTCAGAAGACTGGTACCCATCCAATGTTCCTCCTCCTGCTTCTCCTTATATATCAATTGATTGTAATAGTAAAACTGATGAAGAAATAATCAGGGAAGCCGTGTTATATACTTATAATATAGATAAAGATAATTCCAGTCTCCGCCTTTCTCCACAGGATTTTGAAAAGCTTAGAGGTGATTATCCTCTGAGACGGGAATTTACTTCCTATTCTGTAAAACTAAAGAACGGTTCAGAAAAAACTCAAAAAACTCAAAAAACTCTTGCCAGTTTAGGATTCAGAATAGTTATCTAATTGTCTCGCGGTCTTGCAACCTTCTTATTTTTATTCCAGCTTGGCGGAATTTCGTCAGTTCGTTACTCAACTTTTTCCTTTTGTCTTTTGTCTTTAATGACTTACAGTAACCCGTTCCCTGGCCATAGCGAATTCTTTCACCTGGAATACAAATGCCTGAAGCCTGGTATCGAGTGATACTGAATCCTGACCATCATAAGCAATATTAATAAATGGAATATTGTTATGGTCTTTCCTGAAAGTATCACTAACTGAAGCAACAACTGTTCCAGGCATACATGTAAATGGCAGAATGGCAGCTATACCAGAAACGCCGCGTTGCGTAAGAGCTACTGATGTACCAATTGCAATTGCCGGGTCACCATCATAAAACTCATTGACGTACTTATTGCATAATTTTAGCATTTCGTGAAGGGATACATCTTTCTCATGATCAATAAATTTTTCAATACCACGGAGGAGGGAGGATGCAATTACTTCCTGTCCAATTCCCTGAATTTTTGATTTAATAATCCCTTTTTTATCATTTTTCCATCTGCTGTCACGGGTAAAACGATAAGTCGAATAAGTTAACCATTCAGAAAATGGAGCAACAAACACTTCGACACCAAGATCCTCCAGTCGGTTTGAAATATTACCGTTGCAGGCAGCATTGTCGCGCATAAATATCTCGCCTATTATTGAAACTACAGGTTTCCTTTGGCTTTTATCAACCCTGATTTTCATATAGTCTGAAACAATTCCAACGAGTGTCTTATGAAGACCACCTGTTCCGTTTTCTATACATTTTACAAGTCGCGATATTGAATCATCATAAAGCCTGTCTGATTCTCCTTTGTTCAATTCGTAGGGTCGTGTTTCCCTGTGGATTTTATGGAGATAGTCGGCAACCACAAAACCTTTCCAGGCATTTATCCTGAATTTTTGCCCTTGCTCGCCGGCAACATCGTCATATGATTTATCATTCGATGGGGTAATAAGTTCAGCATCCTGAAATCCAAGCCTGTCAAAAAGAATCCTATGAAATTGATTATACTGACCAAACCGGCATGGGCCATTGTGATCGGGCATAAAAAAGCTCATTTTTGAAGGATCAGCACCCGGCTCCATGAGTTTTTTGAGAAAGCTGCCTGTTGTGCATATCATGGGAAAGCACTCTTTTGATGAGGTGTATTTTCTACCCAGCGCTAAATCCTCTCCGGTCTGTTTTGGGAGCACTTCTGAAGGGATCCCGCAACTGCGGGCAGCAGCAGAAATCATATAGGCACCATCGTTCATGTACGGAAAATACATAACCCTGTCTTTCTGTGGTGAAGAAGGACTAGGTCGTGGTCTGAAGATTTCCAATTCTTTCTTCTGATTTTTCTCAGAACCACTGAGACTATCGAGAAATGCTTCAATCCGGGTAACCATTCCTGCATCGGCAGAGTGTTCATCAATNNTATACTGCATGTAACTTATCATTTTTTGCTACCAATTGGGCGGCAGCAATAAGCTTTTGCCCGTTGGGCCAGTACATATTTCTGTAGTTTGCAAAAATATTGTAAGGAGACAGATCAAGCATATCCAGCGGGATTGGCATAACATTCTGGTTTATAAGCTTTTCTACTAGTCCCAGATTGAGATACTGATCAGTACTGTTATAAGGTCTTCCTAAAAGTACAACCGGGCGGCAGTTTTCGGGGATTGAATTAAGGACTCCTTTGCCATAATCCGTAAGCCGTTTTTCGAATGTTGTCTGTACCTCATC
>PMNJ01000086.1 GCA_003162595.1 Bacteroidales bacterium
ATATGAAAGGCAATATCCGGTACTATCCTGAGTTGAGATCTGACTTTCTGACCAAGCTCAAATCTGATTTTTGAAGTGTGTTCTTCTATCGATTTGAGGATATCATCCTGGTTTGTTGCCGGGAAAATGCTTATATAAACTTTGGCAAATGAGAGATCGGGACTGACCCTTACCCTGGTTATTGAAACTAATTTACCGTGAGCAAATTCGTTTCCTCTTTTAAGAAAGATCTCGGCCAGTTCTTTCTGAATTAAACGCGATACTTTTTTCTGTCTTGTCGATTCCATGGCCAGATTTATTTTAAGTGGCAAAGGTAGTAAAAAAATGGCTTAACCTCTCCCTAAATTGGGGTGTTGAAAAAGTCCTTTGTGTACCTTAGTGATAACCTTAGCGTACCTTTGTGGTAAAAATTAAAACATTGAACCACAAAGGGTCACGGAGGAATACTCAAAGTAACACAAAGGGAAAAGGGACGAACTAATGACTTTTTCAACAGCCCACTTAAAAATCGAATTACTAACATTCTCCTGATTCTTATGCCCCCCTTGGGGGGTTTGGGGGTAAAAGCCAAAGGAGAAGAAAAAAATTACTAGCTTTGCGCTGAATTTTTTATCAGTAAATATAATGGACACAGTTGTCAGCGGTATAAGATCGACGGGTAACCTGCATCTTGGAAATTATTTCGGTGCTTTAAAAAACTTTCTCAAAATGCAGAATGAGAATAACTGTTATTTCTTTATTGCTGATTATCATGCGCTTACTACTCATCCTAAACCGCAGGATCTTCATGGTAATATCAAGCAGGTTCTGGCCGAATACCTTGCCTGTGGCATTGACCCGGAAGTTGCTACAGTTTTCATTCAGAGCGATGTTCCGGAAGTTTCTGAGCTCTATCTATTACTGAATATGAATGCATATGTAGGTGAACTTGAAAGAACCACTTCATTCAAAGAGAAAATAAGAAAACAACCCGATAATATTAATGCGGCATTATTAACCTACCCTGTACTTATGGCTGCCGATATAATAATTCATAAAGCCAATAAAGTGCCTGTAGGGAAGGACCAGGAGCAGCACCTTGAAATGACCCGGAGATTTGCAAGGAGATTTAATATGATGTACGAGGTTAACTATTTCCCGGAACCTGATGCATATAATTTCGGCCAACAGCTTGTCAAAATTCCCGGTCTGGATGGTACAGGAAAAATGGGCAAAAGTGAAGGGAACGGTGTTTTTCTGTCTGATACTCCTCAGGAGATAAAGAAAAAAGTGATGAGAGCTGTTACCGATACCGGTCCAACAGCCCCGGGTCAGGAACCAACAGAGCCGGTAAAGAACCTGTTCACCATTATGAGTGTAGTTTCAGATCAGGATACTGTTAGATATTTCACTGAAAAATATGCTTCATGCGAAATTCGTTATGGAGATATGAAAAAGCAACTTGCCGAGGATATTATAAAGTTTACAGAACCAATCAGGTTAAGGATCAATGATATCCTCTCCGATAATAAATATCTTTCAAAGGTTGTCGCAGATGGCGCGGAAAAGGCCAGGGCCAGTGCCGCAAAAACCGTAAGAGAGGTAAGAGAAATCATAGGATACCGACCATTTTAAGCTAAAAATGAAAGCCAGGTTGTTGGCCTGGCTGCCCTGATTGGTCAGGGATATAATTGAGATTGTCTTTGTAAAATCAAGATTCAAATTGCGTGCCAAAAGAGTCAGATTCCTAAGGAATCTGGACCTCTCATCGTTAATTCACGCTCTGCAACAGGTATAATCATTTATTTGTTAATTTTGAATTGAACTATTAATAATCCGTGAGTGGGAAAAAGGATTGCAATAATATTGGTGATACTCCTGGTTTCAGGTCTTGCCATAATGGGATATTTTCTCCAGCAGGGAAGAAAAAAGCTTTTTACAGATCCATACAAAGCAATTTCTCCGGATGCCTGTGTTGTTATAGAAACGGTTGACATTAAAAGTTTCATGAATTCACTGACAACTGGCAGGGGATTATTTGGAGAAGTAGGAAAAGTAAAGGAACTGGATAGATTCAATCAGGAACTGAAATATCTTGCTGACCTTTTGAATAAACAGAATTTTAAGAAGTTATTTAATGAAGGCGCTGCAATAATTTCATTTCAAGCCGATAAAAAAGGAAGAATAGTTCCTATGGTTTCCATGCCGGTATCCGGCGATATAAGACCAAGGCATATAAAAGATATGTTAAGTTCATCAGGGATTAAACAGGTGACGGAAACCAAACTGAATGGGAATTCGGTTATTGAGGTTCCTTTTAACTCTTACAACCGCGAAGATACAACGTATATATCTCTTATTTCAGGGTTAATGGTATTCAGTAATTCGAAAGCTTTGGTTGAAGGAGCGGCTATTCAGACTGGCAGGGGGAACGATGTCAGAAATGCACAGGGATTTTCAAGAGTCTTACTCGCATCAGGGAAAAATGTGGATAAAGTATTTGTGGTTTTTCCTAATCTCCCTGATCTTCTCAGGCCTCTGTTGATTGCAGGAAGAAAAGAATTTTCAAATAAGGTTGCCAGGCTGGCCGGAACGGCAGGAGGGGATATTTATATAAGCGAAGATGGACTTGTTCTGAGCGGGTACACAGAAAGCCGCGACTCCTCTGAAGTACTTTATAAGTATAAAACACTTCCCTCCAGGGATTTTCATACTTATAAAATTCTCCCGTCATCAACAGTGCTTTTCGAAACATTGATTCTGCCTTCTTTAAGTATTCATAATGTGTCCGATACATCTGTATCAGGGTCAGCGTCAGATCTTGCTGTAAAAATCAAGCCATATACCGGTGAAGAGATAACACGGGCAATAATTGATATCAAAGGACGGCCTTTTAATGATAATACTTTGATTATCTATGAATTAACTAACCGGGTTCAGGTTGAACAGCTTTTTCTTGAAGAACCGGGTGCAAAGGATGAAATTTTCTATTTCGAACCCGATGATCAGGTTAAGATTCCTGTTTACAGAACTTCTTTCAAAGGCCTGATAAGAGTTCTGCTGCCGGGATTTGCCCCGGATATTAATGAAACCTATTTTGCATTTTATGATAATTTTATGATTGCTGGAAACTCATATGCTACCATTTCAAAATTACTATACGACAATATCCTGAAGAAAACTCTGGAAAATGACCTTGCATACCGTGATTTCCAAAATACTTTGCCAAGCCGTGCCGGATATTATTTCTTTTGTATTCCATCGCGTATTATTGACTACCTGGCATCTTTCCTGAATGAAGATATTATTAATGCCCTCAAATCAAATAAGAACTCTCTCAATAAGATTCAGGCTGCGGGATACCAGTTCGCTTCGAGTAATGGCATGATATATAACAGTCTGTCAATCAAATATAAAGAACAGGCCAGGGAAGAATCTACAACAGAATGGGAAACCCTGCTTGATACTGTGGCAAGCATAAAACCATTCTTTTTTACCAATCATATAACAGGAGCAAAAGAGATTTTCATTCAGGATATGAAGAACAATACCTACCTGATTAATGCGGCCGGTCGTGTTCTATGGAAGGTACCACTGAATGAAAGGATTGAAAGTACAATTTATATGATTGATTATTACCGGAACGGGAAGTATCAGTTACTGTTTTCCGGCAGGAATTATATTCATATTCTCGACAGAGATGGTAACTATGTTGAGAGATATCCGGTGAAGCTCAGATCGCCGGCTACGAACTCCATGGCAATGTTCGATTATGACAATAATCTGAATTACAGGCTGTTTATTGCCGGGGAAGACAAAATGATATATTCATACGATAAAACTGGAAGTGTTGTAAAAGGATGGACTCCTTTCAGGACTACCGGATTTGTAAAAGCAGAGATAAATTATTTTAAAGTTTCAGGTAAAGATTATATTGTAGCTGCCGATGAAAACGCCATATATTTTCTTGACCGGGCCGGTAATAAAAGGATGACCCTGAAAGAGCCTGTAACCAAAGCCGCCGGATCGGCAATGCGCCTCAATTTGGGTTCAGATCCGTCTGTGGTATGTTCATCTCCCGATGGAACAATACAACATATATATTTCGATGGCAGCGTTAAGAAGTTCAGTATTAAGAAATTTTCAGGCCAACATTCATTTGATATTTTTGAC
>PMNJ01000005.1:0-626 GCA_003162595.1 Bacteroidales bacterium
CAAAAATTCGTATCACCCAGGTGAAAAGCAAAAACGGGAAACCTGAAAGGCAGAAAAGAACTCTGGAAGCTCTTGGTATCCACAAATTGAATCATAGTGTCGAGCATGAAGCTACTCCTCAGATATTGGGAATGGTAGTAAAAGTGAGACACCTGGTTAAAGTTGAAAATATTTAAAATATTAACCATATTTACAATATAAAGTTATGGATTTGAGTAACTTAAGACCTGCAAAAGGATCAACACATAATAGTAAGCGCTTAGGTCGCGGACAAGGCTCCGGCAAAGGGGGTACCTCAACAAGAGGACATAAAGGCGCTAAATCCAGATCAGGCTACAGCAGGAAAATCGGATTTGAAGGCGGCCAGATGCCTCTTCAGAGACGTGTTCCAAAATACGGGTTTAAAAATATTAACCGNNATGGCCGGACTGGTTTCCAAAAATGCTCTGGTTAAAATACTTGGGAAAGGAACTCTTGAAAGAAAACTTGAGGTTCATGCCCATGCATTCAGCAAATCAGCTGTAGAAGCAATAGAAGCAAAAAAGGGAACCGCTGTAAAATTGTAATTTCATGAGACTGATTCAGATTTTTAAAAATATCTTTAAGATAGAAGATCTTCGCGCAAG
>PMNJ01000005.1:701-11704 GCA_003162595.1 Bacteroidales bacterium
AAAATGAATCAGTATACAAGATATCTTACAATTGCAGTACTTGTGCTTCAGGCTCCCACTTATCTTATTAATCTGGCTCATACGTTGCCTGCATCTGCATTTATTATGGGTGGCACTTTCTTCCAGGTATCCTCGGTAATTATTCTTACAGCAGGTACAATGTTTGTAATGTGGCTCGGAGAAAAAATAACTGATAAAGGCATCGGAAACGGAATTTCTTTAATTATTATGATTGGTATCGTTGCCAGACTGCCTTCAAACTTTGTTTTTGAAGCAGGAACAAGGATGAATGGTGCAGGTGGCGCTATCGCTCTTATTGTTGAGGTTCTGTTTTTGTTTATTGTAGTTCTTGGTGTTATTCTCCTGGTTCAGGGTACGCGTCGCGTTCCTGTCCAGTATGCTAGAAGAATTGTCGGTAATAAACAATACGGAGGTGTCCGCCAGTATATTCCCCTTAAGGTAAATGCTGCAGGAGTCATGCCGATTATTTTTGCTCAGGCAATTATGATGTTGCCAATGATCATTGCCGGTTACACTAATTCAGGTTCCGGTTTTGTTACTGCGTTTTCAAATATGTACGGATTCTGGTATAACCTGGTTACAGCAATTCTGATTATAGTCTTTACCTATTTTTATACTGCGATTACGATCAATCCGGTGCAGATGGCAGAAGATATGAAGAAAAACGGAGGATTCATTCCCGGAATTAAACCAGGAAGAAAAACCGTAGAGTTTCTTGATACGATTATGTCACGTATTACATTCCCGGGTTCAATTTTCCTGGCAATAGTAGCTATTATGCCATCTCTTGCCGTGAAAGCGGGTGTAACACCACAGTTTGCCCAATTCTATGGAGGCACATCACTTCTCATTCTCGTAGGTGTTATTCTTGATACACTTCAGCAGATTGAGAGTCATTTGCTTATGCGTCATTATGATGGTCTGATGAAATCAGGTCGGGTTAAAGGAAGATCNNAGAGCAATATGCTGGTGTCAAGAACACTTGCGGAAATTGCTACATTAATTAAACCCGGGGTTACCACTCTTTATCTCGATGGTATAGCCGAATCATTTATCCGCGATAATGGAGCAACTCCGGCTTTCAAGGGATATGGTGGTTTTCCGAATACACTCTGTACATCTGTAAACGAGGAAGTTGTTCATGGAATCCCGTCAGGTTATGTTCTCAAAGATGGTGACATAGTCTCAGTTGATTGCGGGGTGATATTAAACGGATGGTATGGCGACAGTGCTTTTACTTTTCCTGTGGGTCCCATAACAAAAGAAGTAAGACGATTGCTCGATTATACCAGGGCATCTCTTGAGGAGGGGGTTAAGGAAGCAGTTGCCGGGAACAGGGTTGGAGACATCTCGTACGCTGTTCAGACTAAAGCCGAAAGCGGGGGGTACTCAGTAGTCAGGGAACTGGTTGGTCATGGACTTGGAAGAAAACTCCACGAGCAACCTGAAGTTGCTAACTGGGGTAAACAGGGAACAGGACCAAAAATGGAGAAAGGACTCGTAATCTGTATTGAACCTATGATCAACCTGGGGAAAAAAGAGACCTTGCAGATGAGAGACGGATGGACCATAATAACAGCTGACGGTAAGCCTTCGGCACATTTTGAATATGCCGTTGCTGTTGACAAAGGGGAAGCTGAGGTATTAACAACTTTTGAATTTATCGATAAAGTTTTAAATAATTTGTAATCGTATGGCTAAACAATCATCAATTGAGCAAGACGGTACAATCATCGAAGCCCTTTCAAATGCTATGTTCAGGGTAGAGCTCGAAAACGGACATGTGATAACTGCACATATTTCGGGAAAGATGAGAATGCACTATATNNCACTATATTAAAATCTTGCCAGGTGATAAGGTAAAAGTTGAAATGTCACCATATGATTTAACAAAAGGAAGAATAACGTTCAGGTATAAATAAGAAATATTAAGGTAATGAAAGTAAGAGCATCTGTAAAAAAGCGCAGCGCTGACTGTAAAATAGTCAGAAGAAAAGGTCGCATTTACGTTATTAATAAGAAAAATCCCAAGTTCAAACAGAGACAGGGATAATTTTAACTAATTTTGCAACTCATTTAAGAAAAGTTTTATATGGCACGTATTGTTGGTGTAGATTTACCAAGAAATAAAAGAGGCGAAGTTGGCTTGACTTACATCTACGGAGTAGGCAGGAGCATTGCACAGAAAGTACTCGATGAGGCTGGTGTTGACAGAAACGCAAAGGTCCAGGACTGGACTGATGATCAGATCAATACTATCCGTAGGATTCTGAATGATAACTATAAGCTTGAAGGTGAACTTCGTTCAGAGACACAAATGAACATTAAAAGGCTTATGGATATTGGCTGTTATCGTGGTGTTCGTCACAGAATTGGTCTTCCTGTCAGAGGGCAGAGCACAAAGAATAACGCCAGAACCCGTAAAGGGAGAAAGAAAACCGTTGCAAACAAGAAAAAAGCTACTAAATAAATAGACTATGGCAAAGAAGACTGGAGCATTAAAAAAGAGGGTCGTTAAGGTTGAACCTTCAGGCCAGGCACATGTTCATTCATCATTCAATAATATTATAGTTACACTGACAAATAATTCCGGTCAGGTTATCTCATGGGCATCTGCAGGTAAGATGGGATTTAAAGGTTCCAAAAAGAATACACCTTATGCAGCTCAGATGGCATCTGAAGAGTGTGGGAAAGTGGCCTATGATCTTGGATTAAGAAAAGTGAAAGTATTTGTAAAAGGTCCTGGGTCGGGTCGCGAATCAGCAATCAGATCTATCAGCAACGTTGGTATAGAAGTCACTGAAATCGTTGACGTAACTCCGATGCCTCATAACGGCTGCCGTGCTCCTGGAAGAAGACGAGTATAAAAAAATATGTAATTGATTATTTTAAGATATAAATTTATTGAACAATGGCAAGATATACTGGCCCAAGAACAAGAATAGCAAGAAAATTCGGTGAACCGATTTTCGGTCCCGATAAGCATATGGAGAGGAAAAATTTTCCTCCCGGACAGCACGGAATGAACAAGAAAAGGAAGAAGACTTCAGAATATGGTGTTCAGCTTAAGGAAAAACAGAAAGCAAAGTATACATACGGTATGCTTGAACGTCAGTTCCGGAACACTTTTGAGAAAGCATCAAAAAGTAAGGGGGTAACCGGAGAAGTATTGCTGCAACTTTTAGAATCCCGTCTCGATAACGTTGTCTACCGTTTGGGCGTTGCTCCTACAAGGGCAAGTGCGCGGCAGCTCGTTTCTCACAGGCATATGACTGTTAATGGAACCGTAGTGAACATTCCTTCATTTCAGCTCAAACCCGGTGATATTATCGGTGTTCGTGAGAAATCGAAGTCACTGGAATCGATAGTTGATTCACTGACAACCAAAAAGTATTCTAAACTTTCATGGCTCGAGTGGGATGACACACAAATGGCTGGTAAATTTATGAACTTGCCTGAACGTACTGATATTCCTGAAAACATCAAGGAACAACTTATTGTTGAATTGTATTCCAAGTAATAATATTAAGAAAAATTCTATGGCCATTTTATCTTTCCAGAAGCCTGATAAAGTAATAATGCTGGAAGCGGACGACAAACACGGAAAATTTGAATTCCGTCCGCTTGAACCTGGCTATGGTATTACTGTCGGCAATGCACTACGAAGAATTCTTCTCTCTTCATTAGAGGGTTTTGCCATAACAACGGTTAAGATTGAGGGTATTGACCATGAGTTCTCTACCATAACTGGTGTAATGGAAGATGTCACCGAGATCATCCTGAACCTGAAACAGGTTCGCTTCAAAAGGACGGTTGAGGATGTTGATCACGAGAAAGTTACGATCAAAGTGAGTGGTCAGGATGTATTTAAGGCCGGCAACATTAGCTCTGCTTTGACCGGATTCGAGGTACTAAACCCCGAACTGGTTATATTCAGAATGGAACCGGACGTAAAGATACAAATAGAACTTACTATCAATAAAGGTAGAGGTTATGTTCCTGCTGAAGAAAACGAACCGGTCGACAGTGAATTCGGACTTATCGCTATTGATGCTATTTTTACTCCTACAAGGAATGTAAAATATTCTATTGAAAACTATCGTGTAGAGCAGAAAACTGATTATGAGAAACTTCTTTTCGAGATTGAGACAGATGGATCGATTCATCCGAAAGATGCTCTTAAAGAAGCTGCAAAAATTCTCATATATCACTTTATGCTTTTCTCCGATGAGAAAATCACCCTCGATTCGGATGATAAGATGGCAAATGAGGAGTTTGATGAGGAAGTACTGCATATGCGGCAGTTGCTCAAAACAAAACTGGTCGACCTCGATCTTTCAGTGAGAGCACTTAATTGCCTGAAAGCTGCAGAAGTTGAAACACTTGGTGACCTTGTAAAGTTTAATAAGAACGACCTTCTTAAATTCAGAAACTTCGGCAAGAAATCTCTCACTGAGCTTGATGAATTGCTCGAATCCATGAGCCTTTCATTTGGAATGGACGTAAGTAAATATAAGTTAGAGAAAGATTAATTTGAAAACTGGTTAAGGAAATAGAGAAATGCGACATAATAAAGTTATTAACCATTTAGGAAGAACAAGTTCACACAGGAAGGCAATGCTTTCGAACATGGCTACATCACTTATCCTTCATAAGAGGATTACTACAACAACTGCCAAAGCTAAAGCACTTCGTACTTTTGTAGAACCGCTTATTACTAAATCAAAAGATGATTCAACACACTCAAGGAGAGTGGTATTCAGTTATCTGAAAGATAAGACTGCAGTTGCTGAATTGTTCAGAGAAGTATCCCCGAAAATCGCTGAGCGTCCGGGTGGTTACACACGTATATTAAAGATTGGCAACAGGATAGGAGACAATGCAGATATGTGCATTGTGGAGCTTGTTGATTATAATGAAGCTATGCTTGGCGGGGAAGCTGCAAAAACCAAAACAACCAGAAGAAGGAGAACAACTAAGAAAAAAGAAGAAGTTGTTGCTGAAACAAAAGCTCCTAAAGCTGTCAAGACAAAGGAAGAAAAGATTGAGAAAGCTGCTGAAAAAACGGAAGAAGCTACCGGAGAATCAGTTCTGGAAGAAAAATAGGATGAAGAAAAATTATAAATCTAAAAGGGATGAGAGATTAACAGCTTAATCCCTTTTTTTATGTATTACATAATTGTATAATATTTAAATAAAAATTTATGGGTCAGATAGTTAGTGTTCATGCCCGGGAGATTCTTGATTCACGTGGCAATCCAACAATTGAAGTGGATGTAATGACAACAAGTGGTTATTTTGGAAGAGCAGCAGTACCATCCGGTGCCTCGACCGGAGAAAACGAAGCTCTTGAACTGAGTTGTGCAAACTCTATCCTAATCAAAGTCAACCATATCGGTTCTCTTACTGAGACCCTGAATTGTATTGAGATGGCTCACAGGGCAGGTTACACAACCGTTACATCACACCGTTCGGGCGAAACCGAAGATACCACAATAGCCGATATCGCTGTTGCCACTAATTCGGGCCAGATCAAGACCGGATCTGCCAGCAGAACAGACAGGATTGCAAAATATAATCAATTACTGAGAATTGAAGAAACTCTCGGTAACCTGGCTGTATATGGGCACAAAAAATAAAAGTATTGGTTTTATAATTAGAAGGTTGCAAGTATAGGCAACCTTTTTTTGTCCCGCTGATCTCGCTGATTTTCGCAGAAATGGAGAATTTATTAACTTCTGATTATCAGCGTTAATCTGCGTTATCTGCGGAAAAATCATTTAATTCTCCCATTCCCCTCGTCTCCCTCTCTCCCCGTCATTCTCTGTAAATGCACAATACCACATTCTATTGGATTTCCCGCCGTTATTAACAATTGTTGATAACTTCTGTTTGTATTGGGTTTATAACAACGAACTTTATTTCATTGTTTTTTGAGATTCCTGATGTAAATTTGATTCTATCAGGTGAGCGATAAAAGACTGCTCAAAAGATGTGGAGACGGAAAAGGTTACTTAAATGAAACAAGATCCGTTTCAGTCAGACCCTCGGGTCTGCGCACCAGGAGAGCCGAAGCCTGAACTACACGGACTTCGCGTCTGGAATGTTCAGTAGTCAACGAAAACCGGAAACGTTCTTTCAGAGATTGAGTCACAGGGCTTCAGTAAATGAAGGGCTTCGGCCCCGGGTTCTCTGAAACTGATACAATATCCTTCGGGAAATATGTACCAGCGCCTGAATGACACTTCGTCCCGGAATCCCGGCTTGCCGGGGAGAAAGGACAGCCGGAAGGTTCTGCTGTAACAGGCAAAGCCCGAAAGCCAGGGGTTGCAGAAACAGGTCTCGTATCTGACGATGCAGCCGGTCAGAATAACAGTAATCTGGCATCGTTTACAGCCTTGGTTGTCTACGATGAATGGGAACTAATCCTAGTGATGAGTTCCCATTATTGTTTTTATACCCCCTATATAGATTGCCCCCCTTCTCCCGCTTGGGCGGGATAAATTCGCTAAATGTGTCTGAATTATTCCCCCTTCAGGGGGATAGTAGGGACGTTGCAGGCAACGTCCCTACAACAAAATGAAATCCCTGTACCATAACATATCATGTCCCTGTAATTACCGGTATGACAAATTAGAGAATCAATTTTTGCAACTGATATTGGCTTATTCAATATCTTTGGATTTCAGAAGATAATCGTTTATGAGTTATTCAGGGTTAACAGAATTTATTGATAAACTGGAAAAGAAAAATGAGCTGGTCCGGATTAAACAGTTTATTGATCCGGTTCTGGAGATCACTGAGATAACTGACAGGGTAACAAAATCAGGAGGACAAGCACTCTTATTTGAAAATACAGGGACAGACTTTCCGGTTCTTATAAATACATTCGGATCAGATCTGAGAATGTCAATGGCTATCGGTAGGGATAATCTTGATGATGCAGGAATTGAAATTGAGAACTTATTTAAGAATGTATCTTACAATAAAGAGACCTTTTTTAAGAAACTTTCAACACTGCCTTCAATTCTTAAACTGGCGGGACTTTTTCCATCCCGAATCAGAGGAAGAGGTAAATGCCAGCAAATAATTCACAGGATACCCGACCTTGGTATTCTTCCGGTTTTGAAATGCTGGCCACACGACGGGGGACGTTTTATTACACTTCCTATGGTACACACTAGACATCCGGAAACCGGCAGTACAAATGTAGGTATGTACAGGATGCAGATTCTTGATAAAAACACAACAGCCATGCATTGGCAACGTCATAAAACAGGAGCCAACCATTTTGAAGCCTGGAAAACCTCAGGTGAAAAAATGCCAGTATCAGTTGCTCTAGGCGGAGATCCGGTTTATACCTATGCTGCAACAGCTCCTCTTCCNNAATATGGTAAAATGCATCACCAATGATCTGTTTGTACCGGAAGATGCCGACATAATTCTCGAAGGTTATGTAGATCCTTCTGAAGATCTGGTATGGGAAGGTCCGTTCGGGGACCATACCGGATTCTATTCTTTGGCTGACTGGTATCCTAAATTCCATGTAACATGCATAACGCATTCAAATAAAGCAATTTATCCTGCAACAATTGTTGGTATACCTCCACAGGAAGATGCCTGGATAGCAAGAGCAACGGAAAGATTATTCCTTTCACCGTTAAAAATGACAATACAAACCGAAATTGAAGATTTTCATATGCCCGATGCCGGTATAGCTCATAACCTGGTAATTGTAAAAATTAAAAAAAGCTACCCGGGGCAGGGCATGAAAGTTATTGGTTCTCTGTCAGGAGCAGGACAAATGATGTTTACCAAATATATGATTGTTGTAAGTGGTGATATAAATATCAGGAATTATAGAGAATTGTTTTCTCATGTTTTTGCAAATGTTGATTTCGGTAAAGACCTGTTTTTCACACGTGGCCCGCTTGATGTTCTCGATCATTCATCTGATAACTTTTCTTTCGGAGGAAAAGTTGGAGTCGATGCTACAGTAAAACTGATTGAAGAAAACTCCGGAAGAGGTAAAACAGCAAAACCGGATAGTCGTGATATTTCTAAAATTAAAGTTGATTTCCTTGCCGGTAATATCGTAACAAATTATAATCTCAGTCTTTTCACGGATAGATATTCCAATCATTATTATTTCAGTTAACCGGTCAGATGATGACTGATGTTATTGAAAAGATAAAGAATATGTTCTGGCTAAATGACTCCGGAGGAATATTCAGGTTGATTCTCGATAGTTGATCATACAGTTGATGTCAATGATTTGTTTATGGTAACATGGCAGCTTCTTGGTAACACTGACCCATTACGGGATCATGAAATTATTTCCATCCATTCTATAATGTTTGATGGCACAATAAAGGCTTTCAGAAAGGGGGGATTTCCCAGAAAATGGCCGAATGTGGTCAGCTCCTCTGATGAAACTATTTCAACAATTGATCTGAAATGGGAATCTCTCGGATTAGGAGCTTTTATTAGTTCTCCATCAACCAGATACATAAGATTATGCCGGAGAGGTAATGATGAAATTCTCATCAGATAGCTCCAGGGTATTTTTAGATACTTGAAGATAACATTCGGATAATTAGTCTATTTTTGTATTATCTGATGGGACTCATGTATTTGACATATTTTCATGTATATATTATTAATAGTTTACTAGCTGCTAATGATAGAATGACAGCTGTTTTAACTAATTCTACTCTCTCTTCATCCCATTTCATTTTTTTTACCTCACTTCTGATTTTAATTGTTTTTTTGCTTGTTATGTCTCAGACAAGAACTCTGATTAAGACCAGGAGGCTTCTCACGGAAAAGGAGCAGGCACTTAAGCTTATTGAATTGCAAAAGTTCGAATTGGAATTAAAAGATAAAAATATTACAGATAGTCTGATATATGCACAAAGAATACAGGAAGCCCTTTTGCCATCTGAATCCTATTTCAGAAAACACTTTACAGATTCCTTTATCTTGTTCAAACCTAAAAATATTGTAAGCGGCGATTTCTACTGGATTGGTGAAAAGAGTGAAAAGGTCTTTGTAGTGGCAGCTGATTGTACCGGACATGGAGTACCAGGAGCACTAATGTCGATGATTGGACTTAAGATCATAGAAAAAACCATTAATGAAGATAATATAGAAATTCCTTCCAGGATTCTGGAAGTCATGAATAAAGGGCTTGAAAAAACCTTCAGCAGGGAGAAGAACATTGGTACCATCATAAGGGATGGAATGGATATCGGGCTCTGTGTAATCGATAGAAAAAGAAAAAAGCTGGAATATGCCGGAGCATTTTTACCTCTTTATCTTATCCGTGAAGGAAATCTTGTTGAAATATTGGCCGATAAGATTATTATTGGTATGAATCCTGAAGGTCTATCCTATAAGGATAATGAAATAGATCTGCATGATGATGATATATTCTATATCTTTTCAGATGGTTATGTGGATCAGTTTGGTGGATCGGAAAATAAAAAATTCATGTATAGGCGTTTCAGGTACCTGTTAATGACTATTCATAATTTTCCTGTGAATGATCAGAAAGCAATTCTTGAGGAGAATATTAGGACCTGGATGGCTAATAATGAACAGGTCGATGATATGATGATAATAGGGTTCAGGCCTTTAATTGGACAGACTAAATGATTTTCTTTATTTTGTCAATCAATGCCGCTGGCTGAAAAGGTTTACTTATATAATCATCAATACCTGCTGACAGGCACTTCTCTTTATCACCGATCATGGCATTGGCAGTAATTGCAATTATCGGAACATGAGAGCTGGTTGAGGCTTCCAGTGCTCTTATCTTTTCAGCAGCGACCAGGCCGCTCATCACAGGCATCTGAATATCCATAAGTATCAGATCAAAATTAGAGGTTCCGAACCTGTCAAGAGCCTCTTTCCCGTTTGAAGCAGTATCAATGCTATGGACTAGGGGCTTAAGAGTAAGCAGTGTGATCTTCTGGTTAATAAGATTATCTTCAACAAGAAGTATTTTTAAATCTTTAAGATCTTTATGAACTTTATCTTTCTGTATTAACTCTTCAATCTTTTGAGAGGCTATGCTCTGCTTTGTTTCCGGTAAAGGATTTGTATAAGGAAGAAAAATATTTAAAACTGTCGAATTTGTTCCGATCTCCTGTGCAAAAGTACCATTTCCGGATGAAATAAATTTGGCTGCAAGACTTTTCTCAACGCCAAGATCATTTATCAGGACAATTGGATTATCCGTCTGGATCCTCAATGCTACAATACTTTCAGCTCCTGTTTCTTTAGTTTTTTTCAGGTTTATTGTAACCTTGGTAACTCTTTCAGATGATTGGATCTCGATAGTATTGAACAGATCAAGAAATATCTGTTTGAGAATTATGGGATCTCCAAAACATTCAAATTCATTGAATTCTTTTTTGTTCAGGATAAAATCAATGTTTGCTTCATCTTTTAGGCTGTAAAGCTCTATAGTATTCTGAATAGTTGAAAATAAATTNNTGAGAAAAATCGATTATGACATCATCTTTTCTTTCATTTAGTGAAGAATACTCTTTTAATGATGCTTTAAAGCTCGTATTAAGGCTCGAAGCTTTTCTGACAATAATTATACCCAGACTTGCACCTGCTATAATCAGACAGCCTGCCGGAAGCTTAAGATTAAAAGATATCAATATTACAGCTGTTANNGATGATTGAATCTCGATAGTATTGAACAGATCAAGAAATATCTGTTTGAGAATTATGGGATCGCCAAAACATTCAAATTCATTGAATTCCTTTTTGTTCAGGATAAAATCAATGTTTGCTTCATCTTTTAGGCTGTAAAGCTCTATAGTGTTCTGAATAGTTGAAAATAAATTAAATCTGATAGCTTTTCTGTGCTCATAACTCAGGTTTCCGGCAGACTGCATGGTTAATTCATTTACAGTGGTTACCATGTTATTTGTTGAAGCAATGAAAGTTTCAAGCAGTTCCTTTTG
>PMNJ01000005.1:11741-12299 GCA_003162595.1 Bacteroidales bacterium
AGATATCAATATTACAGCTGTTACAAGGATTAGAAGTACAACAATTGAATAAGACTCTATGGACTTTCTCTTCTTTTCAAAAAATTCCTCATTTGACTTATTAAAACCAGCACTTCTGGCACCGTTTTCAGTATCACTGACCATAAACCATAATATTTTGAGTTTATGTAAATTTACAAAAAATAAGTAATAAATATACATTAACTGAAATTAACAACCTTTAAAGGAAAACGTTAAATTTGTGCTTCCGGTACGATATTTGAGCTGGTTAGGAAAAACTAAGAATGGCATGTTGAAAATATTAAGGATAATTTTTTTAATTAGTTTATTTTCACAAGGAATACCTGTTATCCGGGTGTCAGGACAAGAGAAAGAAGGAATGGTAAAATACACTCCTGAGTTCAGGTTTACGGATGGCATCTACCTCAATTTTGATCAGGTTAAACTGAATAGCCCTATCCCTAAATCAAAATTACTCACTTCAATAGATTATAACGACAGAGAGTTCTTTAAGAAAATCCTTGAGGGAGATAAAATCTATTTCTACGACAATATGGG
>PMNJ01000317.1 GCA_003162595.1 Bacteroidales bacterium
CATCTTTCTTATAAGTCGGATTTCCGGTTTGAGCGTCTCTGGCATGGAGATGTACTTTTGTTATTCCAAGTTCCCATACAGAATGAATATCTTCAATTATTTCAGAAACACTTATGGGAATATGTGGGGTTAAACTTTTGGTGGGGATCAATCCTGTTGGAGTAAAATCGATTATTAATTTTTCTTCCATTTGTAAATTTTTATGACCTAAGTAAAGATAATATTAATTTGGATAGAGGACTGCGTCTATAGAAGTTCAGAGGTCGAAGGTGGAGATGGGCGGACGAAAATCGAACTTCTTTGAGGATTTATTGAATTTGACAAATCTGAAATAGATCAATCTTATTAAAGTTATTTTCGCATATTGTTTGAATTTGAGGGCTTCGAATATATCTGAAATCAAACCATAAATATTTTGCAAAATCCGGTCGATGACCACATTTGTCTGGTTCGTTTACGCTCAATATCCATAAACAAATAACAGGTATTTGTATATTATATTTGGCGGTCTTTGTGATAAGGATAACTGTGAGCAAAACCAAAGTACATGACATTTTACTTGTAAAAATATTTACCAGTAAAAAGTAATCCCGCAAAAACGAAAACAGCGAATACCAGACTGCTTACTGAGAGCTGCATGCCCCCAGAAAGGATATATCCGCTGGTGCAACCACCAGCCATCCTAGCACTAACGATCAGGATAAATCCTATCCAGACAAATGCTATTCCGATTATTATATCAAGGATATAGAAAATAAATTGGTGTTGCCCAACGAGTGTATATAAGGAAATACTCCCGAGGTCTGGACCTAGAATACTTTGAATGGATGATAATAATATGGTGTACACAAAACCGCCAATCAGTCCACCTATTATACCCAGGAGCGCATCAATTGAACCTTCACCAAGTGAAATTGGCAATGTTCCGGGGCAGTACCCTAAAATTGCCATTCCAGCACCAAAAATTATCCCGCCTATTGCAATTCCTCCTAACAATAATGGTTTTATATGGTAAGTTGCAAAGCCAAGTCCTATTTCAATAGCTATTATTATTGCTCCAAGTCCTATAGCAACAGTAATCGCTTTAACAACTGCAAAGTTTTCAAGTGTTGCCATTCCACTTATTACATTATACCGGTTCAGATTTGCATATTGCAGAATTGCGCCAAATAAAAAACCTAAAATTAAAATAATAATTGTAGTGTTCATGTGACTTGTTTTAAAGGTTGTTATCAGGGGAAAGTCAAGTTAAATATTTTTAAAACGACATTAATTTAGGAACTGATTTTGTTTAAATCTGAAGGTGAATTAATATTTGCAAAGGCTAATTTGGTTTTCTCAGTTTTAGGCAGCTGGAAATAACCAACATTAACCTCGCTAAGAAAATCTCTGACAGCTCTGCTTTTTCCTTCCAATAGGAACTTTTCAAGATGATTTAGAGCAGACTTCCTATAGATGGCATGCAGAGGTTCGACAAATTGGTCAACCTTTGGAATAAAAACATCATGACCTCTCTTATTGAATTCATTAATCTGATCAGAAATAATTTCTTTGTCAAGAAACGGCATATCACCTGCAAAAATAAAAATTGCATCTTCAGATGATGCCTTTAAAGCAGCATGTATACCACCCAGGGGACCTGCCTTCAAATACTGATCTTTAACTATTTTATATTGGATGAATTCCTGGAATTCTTCTGGCTTATTTGTAACTATTATTATCTCAACAAATAAGTCGCTGATGGTAGAAATTATTCTGGAAATAATAGTTTTTCCATCGATAACAACATTTGCCTTATTAATTCCACCGAACCGTTTATTGGAACCTCCGGCAAGGATAACTCCAGAAATTCTGTTTACCATTAGTAGAGGTCGATTATTAGCAACCTCCCGATGCTTTCTTCTTTTTAGGAGCAGCTTGCAAAGCAGGTTTGGCAGATTCAGAACTTTGGCTTTGAGTTGTCTGAACTGTAATGCCTCCACCAAGTGCCTTCCCAGCGCTAAGACGAAAATCATATTTTGCAAACTCTTCATCCGGGCTTGTTGATGCTGGTTTCTGTGGATTAAGTATTGCATCAAACCAATAGTTCAATCCGCCTTCAAGTACAAAATTATTTTTATAACCAAGTTGTCTTGTTACCATCCATGCCTCATTAGCCGTAATAGTACCGTTTGAATAGAATATGTTCATTTTAATATCCTGATTAAGTATATCAGTATATTTGTCCGAAAGCAGGTCAGAAACAGGAATATTTATGGCTCCGGGAAGACTGAATTTTTCAAAATCATCCTGATTTCTTACGTCGATTAGCCTGAATGAAGGATCTTTTTTTACTATCATGTCGGCTACCGTCTCAGGAGCAATATATTGAGTGCGTGTGTTTGCCTCACCAAGCAACTGATCTGCTGTCAGTTTGTAAGGTTTTGTTTTATTCTGCGGGACAGCTGCAATGATAAGTCCCATCGGAATAATGAACAGTGCTAAAAGTCTGAGTGGTTTCATAATATATGATTTAAGTATTGATTGTTCCTTGTTTCTTGTTTTTTGTTTCTCGTTTTTCGTTTGTTATAAAAATGCTCAGAGATCAGTGCTCAGGGCACAGGCTAAATCAAGGATTTCTTTTCTTCCATGTGCCCTGCGCCCTGTGCCATTTTAGTACTCTTCTCTTGGGAATTTCTTTTCCGCCCATTCTGCCACCCGGAACATTGAAAGCGCAATGATAATCAGCAGAAATGCAAAAACTCCGTCAGTTAGCCCTAATACAGTGCTTACTTTGGGGAAGCCAAGAAAATTAGCCATATACATTCCTTTCCATGCGTCATAGCCAATCCCGAAGATAAATACACCCAGGAACAGGCCTATGATGAATACCATTGCATCAAGTTTNNTATACCAGGTTCAGGTCAATCCAGCCAAAAAGGCTGAAGAAGAGCAGTCCTAACATCGCTGTGATGGCTGCTGTAAAGAATACTTTGAGCACAACAGTATCATAACCATAAAATACACCTGCCAGCTTTCTGCTTGATGAGAAACCGCTTTGTTCAAGTACGAAGCCGAAGCCTATACCAATCAGAAAGGCCAGAAACAGGTTGGTATTCCCTGATATTAATTCGTTAACTGATAATGGTCCCATGATTTTTTGTCTATTTGTCTGAATGTTAAATTGTCAATTTGATAATTTGTCTTGCGGTCTTTCAGTATTGCAGTCAGTTTTGCCCTGAGCTCTGAGCCCTTTGCCCTTTTAGATCCAGTTCTTCCTGAAAAAATATGCCAGGGCATAGGCAGTTCCGAATATCGCCATCATTGATATGAATCCACCGAGAGAAAGAACTGCCATCCCGCTCAGAGCAGATCCGCTTGTGCATCCTCTTCCCAGCTCAGCACCAAATCCGAAGAGAAGGCCACCCGCTCCTGCAAAGATCAATCGTCTTTTCGAGGTGATTTTAGGGGAGTGTTCAATTTTAAATTTCAAACGACCTGCAAAGGCTCCTGAAATGAAACCTCCTACAAGTACTCCCAGCATTTCAAAAACCAGCCAGGTTTTCATCGGATTCCCCGGATGAGCTTCGGTGTATTCTTTAACGAACCCGGAGGTTTGCGCAGAAGAAGGAGCTACTGCCGTCATTGTGGTTACGATGGCACTCTTAATCGCACCGCTGGCCCCAAGGCCGCGTCCTGAAACAAAATTAGATGCAAGTAAAACTAATCCCAGAAGTACTCCTCCGACGTAGGGATTCAGGTATTTTGTTTTTTTTGTCTCCATTGATTTAACTATATGTTGATTCTTAAAAAAATATTCTTTTCTTTTAATTAAAAGGCTTCAGGTGTCGGGCCACAGGCTACAGGAACCTGATACCTGATGCCTGATACCAGTTGCCTGTCGCCGTCAATACAGCCACCGGCTTACCTGTCCGGCATACACAATTATAAAACGCAGCATCAGGCTGCCAAAAATTACCAGCACTGCCGGAACAATTGCCGGAATATGAAATTTACCCAACTCCATAAATTCAAGCAAAGCAGGAATAAGCATTCCCATGATCACTACAAAGATCCAGAATGACATGGTATATGGTCCTCCGAGAAACAGTTTTGCAGCTTCAATCTGAACCTGTGTACTTGCCAGAAACCCCATAAACATGTGTATAATAAGAAATAGTTCAATCCCAATTAACACAAGGTCAATTCTGGCAAATTGCCTTCGTTCTGATTTATTCTTCGATAAAATCAAGGTTGCAGCTGCACCGGCGGAAAGTCCGGATGAAAGAAACAACGGTCCCAGTATTGAGGTATTCCAAAGGGGCCGCGCATTAAACGCTGACAACAGGATACCTGTGTAGATACCAAGAATTATTCCGTATATAAGCATAATCCATGCAAGTACCTTCTTATACTTGTTAAAGAATGATTCAATGTCATATATCCATTTGAATTTCCAGTCCCAGTTTGGGAAAATGTCTTTTATGTGAAGGGCACACCAGATAAAGGAAACCGGTGTAATAACCATCAGAGTCCAGGCTCCCCAGGACATAGGTGACTGCAAACGGATGTTCGTATAAAGCTGCCAGAAAAACAGTTTATGTCTGAGGTCAATAAAGAGAGTTATTAATCCTATAACCAGCAGAAAGGGTGCCAGAAACGGGGTAATGCGAACTGCAGTTCTGTAGTCATTTTCCCTGCCCCGGATAAAATAGAGTGCAGCAATACAAAGAATTCCGGCTGCCATCCCTCCCAGAAACAGATACAGCGGAATCTGCCAGTGCCAGATATTAAGTTGCGGATCAATTAGATGATTCATCCTGCCGCTTACTAATAATTCTTCTTCCATTTATATAATCATTATTTGATTAAATTAAAAAATAGAGTTGTGGTTTTGTTCCTGCTTCGGGAATTAGTGTTTTTGATTTACGCTTTTTAAGAACTACCGAGACATCACTGTTAGGATCATCCAGGTCTCCAAAATAAATGCATTTTGTAGGACAAACAGCAGCACATGCAGGGGCAAGACCGATTTTTATCCTGTGAATACAAAATGTGCACTTATCGACATAGCCGTCCGGATGCGGATACCTGGCATCGTAAGGACATGAAGCCATGCATGCTCCGCAACCAATGCATTTATTATGTTCAACAAGCACAATTCCTCCTTCAGCAAAATGGCTCGCTCCTGTAGGACAGCACCTGACACATGGTGCATTTATGCAATGATTGCATCTTTCTGACCTGATCTCAATTTCGAGCTGAGGATAAGTACCATTCATTGTTTCAACAACCCATTCCCGGCAAAAGCCGTGAGGAACATTATTTTCTGTCTGTCAGGCAACAACACAATCGCTGCACCCGACACATTTTTTTGTATCTACTGCCATTGCATATCTCATGATGCAACCTCCTTTTCAGACTTTTCAGTGACAAATGTTACAAAATTCGATCTCATACCTGTTCCTCCCATCAGAGGGTCAACAAGCACTTTTGTGATCATCCGGGTATCGCTGGCTCCCTTGCCAAAGCATCTTTTCATCTGTCTTTGCTTATGTCCGAATCCGTGAACCATGTAGACTGAGTCCCAGCGGATACGTTCGGTTACCCTAACTTTTATCGGGAAATCTGAAATAACGCCATCCTGGTTTTTGAGCCAGATATACTGCCCGTTCACCAGGCCCCATTCCTTTGAAACTTTAGGATTGATCCATACTAGATTTTCATGCATAAGATCAGTCAGATTCGGATTATTTGACGTTCTGCCGAATGTATGCATTGGGGCACGTCCGTATATTAACCTGTAAAACCCGTCCAGTGGCTCTTCGTGTGCAACATATTTAGGAAGAGGATCAAATCCTGCACCTTCAAAATATTTGGAATATAATTCTATCTTACCTGAATCAGTTGAAAACGTAACATTTTCATTTTCAGCAAAATATAAGTCATCTGCTTCCCTTTCCTTTGTTTTTACCCCGATGCGCTGCATCTCTTCCAGCGATGAACCAACCTGCTTAAGCTGCCAGTCAAGCATTTCTTCCTGTTTTTCAAAAGGAAAATATATTCCCAGATCAAGTTTGAGGGCTAGTCCTCTGGCAATATTATATGCTGAACGGGTATTATTCATCGGTTCTGCGGCCGGCATCCTCAATGCCAGGGCAGGTTTCCTGTGGGGACTAACCCTTAGTACATCATATCTTTCAAGATATGTACACTCGGGTAATACCACATCGGCCCATCCGGTAATCTCCATTGGCATCGTGTCTATTGATACTAACAAATCAAGGTTCTGAATAGCCTTAAGAGTATTGGCCTGATTTGGTATGGAAGATATAAGATTGGTAGCATTGACAATCCATCCTTTAATTGAATAAGCTGGATTATTTCCGGGGATTGAAGCATCTATAAGTGCATTTGAAACAGGAGAACTTGCAATAGGATATTTTCCGGGGAATGCATCTGTCCAGCTCTTTTTGGATTCAGGGTATTTCGGAATTTTAGCTGATGGAACATCATATTTTGCTGGTCTGTAAAACCCTCCGCGTCTGCCCCATGATCCAAGAAGGGCATTTAAAATTGCAATTGCACGAACCCTCTGTGTATCATCTCCATACCATGTTACATGACGTCCGGGGTGAACTATTACAGCAGGGGACGCATTTGCCATCTCTTTTGCTGTTTTCCGGATCTTATCCGGCGGGATAGTCGTAATCCCGTAAGCCCATTCGGGAGTAAAATCCTTTACATGTTCTTTCAGCTTATCAAACCCGCTGCAATATTTTTCTACGTATTTTTTATCGTAATAATCGTTATAGATTATTTCATGTATCCATGACAGGAGCAATGCAATATCGGTTGAAGGTTTAATTGGCAACCAGTATTTGGATTTCCCTGCAGCTGTGGAAAACCTCGGGTCAACTGTAATTATTGTCACACCCTTATCAATAGCGTCCGACATTTCCTGTATCTGTCCGTTATGCATATTCTCGCCAATATGAGATCCTATAAGGACAAGACATTTGGTATCTCGAATATCAGTCACCTCGGGGGAATAGACCTCCTCACCGAATGTAGCAAGAAAGGCTTCATCTCTCGGACCCTTGCATTGTGCGTAGGATGGTTCAGCAATATTTGCTGAACCAAAGGCTTTCATTAAATTCGTAAAATATGAACTGCCATTGCCATGAGTGAATAATGCCATGCTTTCAGGACCATATTTTGAAGAGATATCCTTCATTTTACCTGAAATATAGTTAAATGCTTCATCCCATGATACTTCACGAAATACCTGCTTGCCGCGTTCTTCAACCCTGATGAGTGGTGTTTTCAGCCTGTCTTCATCATAATACATTCCAACGCCACCTGTTCCACGTGGGCAGAAACGTCCATTGGAATGCTGATCTTCATCATTGCCAATGATTTTCCAGATTTTACCCTCGGAAGTTTTGTAAACCCATCCGGCACATTTCCAGAAGCAAACTTCACAATAAGTTGGTGTTCTCTTAAGATCTACTTTGAGTTTTCTTACTTCATCGGGGGAGGAAAGTAATTTAGCCGCACCTAATGTTCCTCTGGTCATCGCCAGGGCGCCGGCTCCCATTACTGAAATTCTAATAAAATCTCTCCTGCTAGTCATTCATTAAGTATAATAACATCACAATATTAGAAAAAAAATGTTGAGCTTGTATTCATGTATTTAGATAAATAAATGTGTTGATTAAAACAGGAGAGTGGAGTCTTCTGTTAATTAATTAACAATCTGATAAATGCTATTTATTTAGAATGTCTATAAATTATGTGGACCATGCTGAAGTATTAATTTTGCTCCTGTCACTTAGGAAAAGTTTTACCAGTATATAATCTTTTTTGCCGCTGGGATGTTAATACACTAAGGAATTAAGTCTCGATCATAATTCTCAGCGTAACTTTGCGAGATTGCGCCCTGGAGGCTTTATCCAAAATTTCTTCAGGTTTTGACAGATAGATAGACAAGTCCAAATTTGGAGTGAAAAAAATGTGCATGGCCAATAAAACTTCTCCATACGAAACAAAAACAATTGCTGATGTATTATCAGAATTTAAGGTACAGACAGCAACGGGCCTTACTGAGGAAGAGGTAAAGCAACGTCAGACCAGGTACGGTCTAAATGAAGTTTTAGAGAAGAAACAGTCAATGGTTCTGTTGTTTCTGAAACATTTCTGGGGACTTACTGCCATTATGCTGGAACTTACCATTATTACTTCATTCTTACTTCAAAAATATATTGATGTTTATTTGATTGGCGGGTTGATGCTGTTCAATGCCATTATAGGGTTTATACAGGAAAGTAAAGCTGCAAAAACTGTTCGGGCATTAAAGCAAAGTTTGCGGGTGATTGTACGTGTGCTGCGAAATGCCAAATGGCAGCAGGTGAGTGGAGAACAATTGGTTCCCGGTGATATTATTCGTATCAGGACCGGTGATTTTATTACAGCCGATGCTAAAATAATAGATGGAGTCGCAGGAGCAGACCAATCAGCTATTACAGGAGAGTCAATGCTTGCAGGCAAAAAAGAAGGTAATATGTTGTATTCGGGTTCTGTAATTAAAAACGGAGAATGTAATGCAGTAGTAACTGCAACCGGCATAAATACATTTTTTGGCAAGACCATACAATTGGTTCAGATTGCTAAACCACGACTCCATATGGAAGAAGTTGTTTCCAGTGTAGTGAAGATTCTATTTCTTATAGTTCTGGTATTTGTTGGTATCACATTAGGTGTTTCATTATTGCGGGGAGAAACATTTTTATCCATGCTCCCGTTAATATTGATTTTATTGGTCACTGCTGTCCCTGTGGCTATGCCGGCTATGTTTACGGTAAGTATGGCAAAAGGATCGCAGTAACTGGTTGCCAAAGGCGTGCTGGTGAGCAGGTTAAGTGCTACCGAAGATGCTGCAACACTAACTGTCCTGTGTTTTGATAAAACAGGAACCATCACACAAAATAAATTATCAATACAGGATTTTGAAGCTGCAGATAATTTTACAAGGGACGATATTTTACGATATGGTGTACTTGCTTCGGTAGTTGCTAATAACGATCCTATTGATATTGCCTTTCTGGATAAAGCGGCGAATGACAAATTAGACACTGCAGGTTATCTGCAAACTTCCTTTACTCCGTTTTCTGCCAATCTCAAAAGAACAGAAGCGATGGTCAAAAAGGATGATAAACAGTTTAAAGTGCTAAAGGGTGCATTTAATACCATAAAAGGTTTAAGTAACCTGCAAGAATCAAAACTTGATGTGACCGTCAAAATATGGGCAGCAAAAGGATTCAAAACAATAGCTGTCGCTATTCAGAGCGAAAATACGACAACATTGGTTGGTATTGTGGCAATGGTTGATCCTCCGCTAAAGGATTCTGCAAAAATGATTGATGAAATAAAGCAATTGGGTGTTACAGTGAAAATGCTTACCGGCGATGCATTACCGATTGCGAAAGAAATAGCTGCACAGGTAGAAGTGGGGGATGATATTGTTGCGGCCAGCTTGTTGCGACAACAAGCTGGAGGCATTGATAGTTACGACATTATTATTGCTCATAGCGGATTTGCAGAAGTATTGCCTGAAGACAAATTTACAATCGTAAAAACATTACAGCAACATTCGGAGATTACAGGCATGACAGGTGACGGTGTAAACGATGCACCTGCTTTAAAACAAGCGGAAGTTGGCATTGCAGTCAAATCAGCAACCGATGCTGCCAAACAGGCTGCAAGTGTAATTTTACTTCATGAAGGATTAGAAAGCATAATTAGCCTGATTACAGTTGGGCGCACAATACACCATCGTATAACCAACTGGGTTGTAAGCAAAATTTCAAAAACATTGTTTGCAGTGGTTTATGTCTGTGCTGCTTATATAATTACCGGGCAATTCGTGGTTAGCGCTTTTGATATGGTATTGCTGCTGTTCATTATTGATTTTGTTACACTGACATTATCAACCGACATTGTCAGCTGGTCAAAAAAGCCTGAAAGCTGGAAAATGAAGCCATTGGCAAAAAGGGGTTTTATTTTAGGATTATTGTTGATTATAGAGGCACTGGGATGGTTATTTATTGGCAAGAAATATTTTAACCTTATTGATATTGGTCAGCTGCATTCTTTTGGATTCGCTTCCCTGTTTTTTGCCAGTATCTTAAATATTTTTGATGTCAGGACACCCACAAGATTTTATAAACAGGCTATTGGCAAAAATCTGCTATGGGCAATAGTAGCCGATATTGTATTTGCATGTATCATTTTATCAATGGGTTTGCCGGGTTTAAACAACTTGCCACTAATTGTTACAGGAAGTAGCTTATTATATTTTGCCTTTTGCAGCTTAATTATAAATGACTGGATAAAAGTAAAAGTGAATTAATGAGTCATTCCTCAATCCATTCTCTTAGTTTGGGAAAAACTAATTTTTATACTTATAAAAGTATTTTCCGGTAATTAGCAATCCTCCAAAAACGAAAACTGCAAATACCAGACTGCTTACAGCGAGTTGCATCCCACCTGAGAGAATATGACCACTTGTACAACCTCCGGCCATTCTTGCGCCAAAAATCAGGATAAATCCACCGATAAAAGACCAGATGATCCGCTTTGCAGCTGAATTACCTTTATACTTTTCCCAGTTACTATGAATTAAAGTGATTTTAAATTCTTTTCTGAAAAGTGAAATTACTATACCTGAGATAAATGCACCAGTTAAAAACAATACTTCCCATTTGCCGGGTCCCTGAACTTTTGGAAAGTAACTGTTGTTTGTAGTTCCTGTTATCAGGTCGGCCACATAAGGATAAGCAGTAGAAGCGCCAATTATGCGATTGGTCCCAACTGAGAGAAACACAACAGCATTTAAAAGAGCCAGACCAATTCCTGAATATAGCCACTTCATGTTGTTAGCTTTCTCTTTCTTATTAAGCCAAAAAGCTGACCAGACAAACGACGCACCAATGATTATATCAACCAGGTAGAAAACAAAATGATGCTGACCAAGGAGAGTGTATAAAGAAAAACTTCCAAGATCGGGACCTAAAATATTTTGCATAGATGGTAGTAATATTGTGTAAACAAAACCACCAAACAAGGCGCCCGCTATTCCAAATAACGCATCAATTGAACCTTCACCGAGTGAAATAGCCAGTGTACCCGGGCAGTACCCTAAAATTGCCATTCCCGCACCGAAAACAATCCCGCCTATGGCAATTCCTCCTAAGAGAAATGGTTTTATATGATAAGTAGCAAAACCCAGCCCAATTTCAATAGCTATTATTATTGCGCCGACACCTATTGCAACTGCTATGGCTTTTGCAACTGCATAATTTTCGAGTGTTGCCATACCGCTTATTACATTATACCGGTTCAGCTTTGCATATTGCAGAATTGCACCGAACAAAAACCCCAGGACTAAAATAATAGTGCTCATAAAACTTATTTTTAAGAATTGTAAAGGTAAAGTTATTCGATTTTTATTTCGACAGTATAACTATATGATTTGTTAATGGGTGATTTGATATTTCTTTAACGATTTTTAAGCCGGATTTATTAGCCAGATGATAAGTTCCTCCGTTAGCCATATAACTTTTTATTTTGCCATTTTAATATGTTGTAAAAGGAACTCTTTATTTTTTATTCCCACAAAACGGTTAATTTCTCTGCCATTTTTAAAAAGAATCATTGTCGGAATATTTCTCACCTGGAACTTTGGTGCAAGCGATTGATATTGTTCAATATTTACTTTTCCAACATGAGAATTGCCATTCAATTCGGTGGCCAATTCATTTAAAACCGGAGCCATCATACGGCAGGGTGAGCACCAGCTTGCCCAGAAATCTACAAGCACAAGCCTGTTTTTTGTCTGATACTGGAAATTTTTATCAGTTAATGTAAGTATCATTTCATTATCGGCAACAACTGGAATGTTCTTCATCTTAACTCGGGCCAGGATATACATGGTTCCAAGAAAAGCAATTATAATAACTGCTATGATCATTGTAGTATGCATTCTATGTGGTTATTATTTGTTTTTGTTTTATTTTCAGTTCGTTTAAATAGTCAGAAACAGCAAGAGCCGCAACTGTTCCATCGCCAACAGCTGTAGTCACCTGCCTGAATCTTTTGGCAGTGCTATCGCCTGCAGCATAAACACCTTCAATATTGGTCGACATATCTCCCTTTACCAGAATCTCACCCCATTTATTCATATCAACTTTCCCCTTTAAAAATTCGGTATTAGGAAGGTATCCTATAAATATAAATGTCCCATCTGTCTTGAAATTATGTGTTTCACCCGATATGAGATTTTTTATATCAACACTTTCAAGGTTTTCGTTGCCATGAAAGGCGGTTATTGCTGATTCCATTATAAAGCTTATTTTCGGATTATTAGCTGCCTCTTCGACTGCATGCTCAAAAGCCTGAAAATGGTCGAACTGATGGACAATGGTAACCTTGCTTGCATATTTTGTTAATGAGACAGCCTCTTCGAGGGCTGAATTGCCGCCTCCGACTACTACTATTTCTTTGTCAGTAAAGAAATCCCCGTCACACGTGGCACAATAGGAAATTCCTTTCCCTTTAAAATTATCTTCACCAGCGACACCCAACGTGCGAGGCCTGCCACCCGGAGTAAGAATTATACTATGAGCAGTATAAGTATTTCCATCTGATAATGAGACACTCTTTAATTCACTCTCTGGTTCAATGGCAAAAACAGATGTGTTTGATTTAATGTGACATCCGAAAGCTTTGGCCTGTTTCTTCATGATGCTTGCAAGCTGATAACCGCTGATACTTTCAACCCCGGGATAGTTGGCTATCTCGTGAGTCAGAACCATCTGACCACCAACAGTACCTTCGTCAACGATAAGTGTTTTCAATCTTGCACGGGAGAGGTAAATGCCTGCCGTAAGACCTGCAGGTCCTGCACCTAAAATTATTGCATCGTAATGATTATTTGGTTCCATATACTTATGCAGTTACCGAAGCAGAAAATTCTTTATTCAATATTGCTTTTACCTGATCTTTTGTCTGAATGCTTGAAGTTGCTTTTACTACCTTGCCGTTTCTGTAGTAAATTGTAAAAGGAATTCCCATAAAGCCTCGAACTTCAGGGATTGACCTGATTACACTTGATTCAGGATTATCAAACTCCATATCAAAGAACTTCACATGCTTATATTCATCCTCAAGTTCTTCGGCTATACCGTAAACAGGAATACACATTGGGCCCATACGTCCGCAGATGACCATTACATTTTCATTTTCACTGATTGCTTTTTTATGATCAGCAGCTGATTCGAGGTGTTTTAGGTTTGTGTACAACATTGCTTTTTGATTTTAAATTTACTCTGCAAAAATACTGTCGAATCCGACATAAATAAAGAAAATGAGCCTATTGGGAGACAACTTGCGGGTTGATTCATAACAACTTTTTTATTGAGGTGAAACGTAAATCAAAACAGGCAGGATGAAATTCCTTTTTAGTAGCTTTGCTCTGAAATTAAAGAAACTGTATATGGAAACCTGCATCTCTCTGTATAATGAAGCAGATAAGCAAATATTGAAAATTGCGGAAGATTCATTATCAAAAGCACCGGTTACGCCATTAATTGTAAAAGACCGGAAACTGAATCATCATACGGTGGATCTGTTAAGATAGATTACCCGTTTGCGCTTATAAGCAATAAGGATTTCTTATTGGCTATTTCAACTTTTTTCCCGGCAAGCTTTATTATCCCGTCTTTTTCAAACTCGGTTAATACACGACTGATGCTTTCCCTGCTGGAGTCAACAAGATTCCCCAGGTCTTCCTGGGTAAGCGGAATCCTGAATATGTCGGAGTTATAAATTCGTTCTGACAACTCAAGCAAAACATCCGCTATTTTCCCTCTTATTTGTTTTTGTGTACGATTGGCACATCTGTAAAACACTTCAAGTTCATTCCTGCATAATTCCAGCATTATTTCATACGAGAAATCACTATTTGCTTTAAGCAATGATCGAAATGCGGTGATATCAATAAAACAGACCTCCGCAGGTTCAATGACTGTAACCGAGTATTGATTGATTTTATCTCCAAAAGTTGTAGGTAATCCCAGGTAACTGGGAGCCTTTACTATTCGGACAATCTGCTCGTGGTAAGGACCCGCAATATGTACCTTGGCCAGTCCGCTTCTTAAATAGGCCACGTTAGTGGAAAAAGTCCCCTGTCTGATTAAAGAGTCTCCCTTCCTGAATTTCACCAGAGCGCAACTGAACGAGAGTTTTTCTATCTCCTCAGCACTCAGTTTTGAGGCAGCTTCTGATTTAATTGCACATAGTTTACAATCATTTTTCATCCTTCAAAGTTAACAAAAATGTGAGCTATATCACAAAATAGTGTAAGCAGCCTCACACCTGTTTTTATAAATCCGGCTATTTAAAAATGTTCCTTTGTGAAATTATTAACATTAAAAAATTATCGCTATGGAACCAAAAAAAATGTGCTTAGGTCTATTTTCAGGAAGCGTAGATAAACTGACCGCTGCAGGTATTATACTTGGTGGTGCAGCCGCACTTGATATGAAAGTTGATATTTATGTTTTATTGCAGGGCGCTCGTGCTTTCAGGAAAGATATTGGTGATAACCCCGATAAACTTCAGATGGCTGAAAATCCTGCTTTGAAAGAAGAATTCTTACAATCTCTGAAAAACCTTAAAGTTAAAACCTGGGTTGAATTCTTTAAAGAAGCTAAGGAAATTACAGATGTCAAAATTCACATTTGTGGCCTTGCCGGGAAAATATGGGGAGCTGAAAAGCTGGAAGATTTTATCGGTATCGCTGATGATATATGCGGTATAAGCGCATATATAACCGGGGCAGAGGAAGCCGATGTCAATTTATTTATTTAGGTAAAAAATCAGTAATGCCCGAAATATTAAAAAAAGAAGAGGATATAAGCTTACAGTTAAGTACATTCCGAAAACAGATTAAAGCTTTAGAGGGAAAGATCAGCCTTCTTGAAAATTCAAGGAAGGATCAATTATCAATAGCCATTGTATCGGGAGATATGGATAAAATTCTGGCAGCCATGGTTATTTCACTGGCAGCTGCTGCAATGGATACAAGGGTAAAACTTTTTTTCTCATTCTGGTCTCTTTCAGCGCTTAGAGACAGAAATAAGAAAGCAGCGGGGAAAAACTTTATTTCTAAAATGTTTGGGATAATGTTACCGCGTGGAAAAGGCAAACTGAAGTTATCAAAAATGAATATGGCCGGCATGGGCTCCATGATGATTAAGTCGCTTATGAAAAAGCAAGGGGTCATGTCTCTTGAACAGATGTTCGGACAGGCTGCAGAATTAGGCATTGAAATTACAGTTTGTGAGATGTCGATGAACCTTATGGGTTTCAAGAAAGAAGAGATGATCGATTATCCGGATTTAAGGTACGCAGGGGCAGCAACATTTGTTGCTGATGCGGGTGAAAGCAGCATACAATTGTTTATTTAAATTTTTTCAATCACAATTTAATTTTAAAAAAATGACACAAGAAGAATTAATAAGCCTACACGTTACAAAAGCAGTCGATGCAAGAGGTACTGCATGTCCGGGTCCGTTGCTGGAAGCTAAAAAAGCAATTGGTACAATTAAATCGGGCGACATAATGGAAGTTTTGTCCGCCGATGAAGGAACTAAAGTTGATATACCGAAATGGTGCGCAAAACAAGGTCATGAATATCTTGGCACAATTGAAGGTAGCGGCTATTTCAGAATTTTTATGAAGAAACATTAAGTGTAGGAAATGGCTGATATCGGCAAAAAAACTGCAAGGATACTGGTATTCTCTACTGAAAAGATTTCTGATCCGGCTATTGATATGGCCGGATTACTTAAATTGCATTACCCTCCTACGGTTTATACAATTTCAATTCCCTGTTCAAGCGGAGTAAAAACAAGATGGATTTTGCGTGCTTTTGAAAAAGGATTTGACGGGGTTTTTATTGCTGCTGACGGAAGTGATTGTCCTTATGGCGAATCATGTACTGAAAAAACAGGAAAGATTATAAGTCGAACTCAGGAACAGATGAAAAAACTTGATATTGAACCGGCTCGTCTCCGGATGGCTGCAATTTGCTCTGTATGCAGTGATTCCTTTGTAAAACAGATGAAAAGTTTTAATGAATATTTACTCAAAAATTCAAACATTTAATTATGCATGGGAAAATAATGAATGCCTCTTTTGATGCACTTGTTATTGGTGGCGGAATTGCCGGTGGAGAAGCAGCATTAAATTTAGCCAATAACGGATTTAAGGTATTAATAGTTGAGAAAGATCTTTCCATTGGCGGTAAGATGATTTTGCTTAGCAAAGTATTCCCTACCCTCGATTGTTCAGCATGCATAACCACGCCAAAGGTATCAGAGATCTCAAGGCACCCAGGTATAACAATTTTCACAGGCAGTGAAGTAAAATCTATCAGCAGGAAATCTGAAACCAGCTTCGAAGCAGTGGTGATAAAGACGCCCAGGTATGTTATTGGTGAAGACTGTACCGGCTGCCAGTTATGCGAACAGGCATGTCCGGTTCTTGTTCATGACCAGTTCCAGTATAACCTCGTCGGACGTAAAGCGGCATATATTCCTTTCAGCATTGCAAGCCCAAGAGTGGCTGCTATAGATATTGAAAACTGTACGTTGTGCGGAGCTTGCGAAAAAGTTTGTCCGACAAAATGTATTGATTTTACCCAGGAGGAAGAGGAATATTGTATTGATGTTAAGACTGTAATAATAGCCACAGGATTTAATCTTTTTGATCCTTTGAAAATACCACGCTATGGCTACGGAACTTATAAAAATATTATTACATCAATGCAAATGGAGAGACAACTGGCCCCTACACGGCCATTTAATACAATTCTCAGGCCCGGAGACGGAAAAGTTCCAGACAGAATTGCTTATGTTCTTTGTACAGGATCAAGGGATATGACGGTTGGTAATCCGATCTGCTCACAGATCTGTTGCATGTATTCAATAAAACAGGCTCAGTTGCTCATGGGAGCTCTGCCAATGGCCGATGTAACTATTTATTACATTAACATCAGGTCATTTGGTAAGGGGTTTGAAGAATTCTATGACCAGGCAAAAGGAATGGGAGTAAACTTTGTAAAGGGCAAAATCGGAAAAATCACAGAAAATGAGAACGGCAACCTGAATCTGCGTTACGAAGATATTAATGAAAATGTCGTCAGGGAATCTGAACACGACCTTGTAGTACTTTCGGTTGGCGTACTTCCAAATACCGATAGTAAAGCTCTTTTTCATGATGGAGATCTGAAACTCGATCCTTTCAGTTTTGTTGACCAGGCCGATCCTCTGGCAAGTCCGTCAAAAACAAGCATCGATGGAGTTTTTGTTGCAGGTACAGCTACCGGTCCAATGGATATTCCTGATTCAATTCTCTCAGCAGGTGCTTCATCCGCAGAAGCAATAAGTTATCTAAACCGCAGATTATGAACAAAAAAATAGGTGTATATATATGCCATTGCGGCGGAAATATCTCCGATTATGTTGATGTAGAAAAGGTCAAAGAATCAATTGAAACTGATGAGGGCGTTTTCCTTGCAAAGACCACCATGTTCGCGTGTGGTGATGCCAATCAGAAGGAGATGGTTGATGATATAAAGAAAAATGAACTCGACGGGGTGGTGGTTGCTTCATGCTCTCCAAAATTACACCTGTTAACTTTCAGGGCAGTGACAGAAAGAGCCGGCCTGAACAAATACAACTATGTTCATGCAAATATCAGGGAACAGGCCTCATGGGCTCATTCCGACGATAAACCCGGAGCAACTGAAACAGCGATCCATCTGGTAAAAGCCGCGATTGCCAAAGTACGACTCGCCGAACCTCTTTATCCGTTTATAATAAATTCCAAAAAAGCTGTTGCCGTTATAGGCGGGGGAATAGCAGGATTGAGAGCAGCCATTGAACTGGCCGACATGGGATGTCCGGTAACAATTATTGAAAGAGAACATTTTGTAGGCGGAAGAGTCGCTCAGTGGGATGTCCTCTTTACTACCAATGAAACAGGCAAGGAGGTGGTAACCAAACTCTATAATGAAGTTATAAGACATGATAATATCAAGTTGCTCACAGGTGCCGAAGTAATCTCCAATACAGGCAGTATCGGAGATTTCACAATGAAAATAAAGGTAACACCACGATATATAAAAGAGAAATGCAATGAAGGCCATTTGTTAAAAGCCATTGCTGTCTGTCCTGTCGATGTACCCGATGAATTTAACTTCAACATTACCGGCAGGAAAGCAATTTATCATAATTTCCCGAGTGAATACCCGCAGACCCCCGTTATCGATATAAAAAACTGTACCCGTTGTGGCGAATGCGAAAAGATCTGCCCAAGCGTTGATTTCTCACAGAAAGAAGAGATACTTGAAATTAATGTCGGCTCCGTATTAATGGCCACCGGATTCGATTCATATACTCCTGCTGATGGTGAATTCGGATATAACCAGTTTGAAAATGTCATAACTCTGCCTCAATTCAAACGGATTATTGATCTGAATGACAAAAAATTAATATTCAGAGGGAAAGAAATTAATAAAATTGCATACATCTACTGCGTCGGAAGCCGCCAGATTGATGGTGAAAATAAATATTGCTCGCGGTATTGTTGTACTTCAGTTATTTACGCGGCTATGCAGGCTAAGCATAAATTTAATGAAATTAATAACTACCATTTTAACCGCGGGATAAGAACCTACGGTAAACAAGAAGTATTATATGCAGAATCCCTTAAGGGAGGCGATATTTACCTTCAATCTTATGAAGATGCTCCTCCTACAGTTGAACAACACAATGATAAAATAACCATCAGGATAAATGATATTCTGACCGCCAAAAAAGAAATGTCAGTGGAAGCTGACCTGGTTGTACTCGTAACAGGAATGGTACCCAGGGCGGATAATTCAGTGGCTTCACTATTTAAGCTTCCCAAAGGACGTGATAAGTTTTTTAATGAGATCCATATGAAGTTGCGTCCTGTGGAAACGGTGATTGACGGGATAACTATTTGCGGGGCATGCCAGGGACCAAAAAATATTATGGAATCAGTGAATTCTGCTCTTTCTGCCGCTATAAAATCGTTTTCTTATGTCAGCAAGGGAGAACTTGAGCTCGAACCAATCATTGCAAAAATAGATAAGGATCTGTGTACCTGGAGCGGAACTTGTGCAGAAGCCTGTCCTTTCGATGCCATAAAAATGGTAAAAGACGAGAAAAAAGATGTTGCGGCGATAAATAATTCGGTATGCAAAGGATGTGGCATGTGCTTACCGGTATGTCCTTCCAATGCTATAAACTTAATCGCCTATTCAGATAATGAAATTGAAAGTATGATAGATGCGCTGGCGGGATAGTATTTACAATATCCTTTGTGCCCCTTAGTGAAGACCTTAGTGTTCCTTTGTGGTAAAAAATAAATCATTTAAACACAAAGGGCCACAAAGTAAAACACAAAGTAACACAAAGGAAAAACAACAAATGATTTTAAACCAGAATATTATGGAAATCGAAAAAGGAAAAACATATAAATACCTCAGGGAAAAAAGAGAAGTATCTCAGGCTGCAAAGGATAACCTGAAACAATTCATAAAGATTAAAAAATCAATTCTTGATGCACTTCAGGAAAGCGATTTGACTATTGAACAATTAACACAAAAGCTTAATATGCCTGCAAATGAGGTAGTTTATTACCTGATGTCACTTGTAAAATATGGCTTTGTTCAAACTGGAGCAGTTGATGATATGGATGCATATTTTTCTTACAAACTAAAAAAATAATGGCCGCGATTAATCCTGAATTCGGAAAAGAATTAAAAAATTACGGGGCATTCGATTTTAACGCATGCTATAACTGCGGAAACTGTACTGCCGTCTGCTCATTATCAACAGAAGAAGATTCTTTCCCCAGAGAAATGGTACGGTTCAGTGTGTTAGGACTGGAAGATGATATCAGGTCTTCGCTCAAACCATGGTTATGCTATTATTGCGGTGAATGCAGCACACATTGCCCTCAGGAAGCAAATCCAGGCGAATTAATGATGTCGCTGAGGAGATGGCTGACAACGGAATATGACTGGACCAAACTATCAGGCTTACTATACAGGTCGCTGCCTCTGACCATAATAGGTTTTATTATTGCAGCTATAGGCGTCTTAATATTCAGTGCCCTGGAAAAATTCAATCTCCAGTCTATCATGCATAAAGGTCATATTTTTGAAATAATAGCCATTGCTGCTGTTTTTGGATTTATCCTGCTGCCAAATATTATTAGAATGTGGTGGCTGATTATCCTTAAACCTAAAATTAAGGTTCCGGTTATTAAGTATCTTACCGGATTCGGCGACTTAATTGTTCATATGTTTACACAAAAAAGATCTTTAGGATGTGATGATAATCAGTTAAGATGGTTTGAACACTTCATTATCGTAATAGGGTATCTTGGACTTTTGTTTACTACCGTTTTCCTGGACTGGTTTTCAAACGATAGCCTGTTCGTTATTGTGCTTGGATATGCAATGAGCATAATAATATTTATAGTTACTATTGATTTCATGTCGGACCGTATTAAAAAACAGAAAGAGATGAGCAAGTTTTCTCAGCCCTCCGACTGGATGTTTGTTGTCTGGTTGTTTTTAATGGGACTGACTGCTTTCATTGTTCGTCTTTTCATTGATACAGGCCTGATCGAAAAAAACATATGGCTATACCTCTTCCATCTGACAATTCTTGTTCAATGGGCATTAATAATTGTTCCTTTTGGAAAGTGGACTCACTTTTTGTATCGGTCATTTGCCATGTATTTTGCAAAAATAAAAAGCTGATGATTTCCGATTACCGCTGCTTCTTTTGTTTCGTCAGGGCATTTGAGAAATTGCTTGAAAAAGAGAATATCTCCGATGAAGCAAAATCCTCTTTCACGCATGATATGCTCAGCTTGTATCAGAAAAATCGAGACAAATTAATCTCTCCTGAATTTGCCAGAGAGCTTCATATACTGTTACGAGGCTATACTCATAATCAAGATCCTTACAAGGAAGCGAAAAAGAAATTTAACGACCTCGCTTTAAAAATGTGGCCCGAGCTTAATAAGTTGATTTTGAGATCTAAAGACCCGTACGATACTGCTTTAAGGCTAGCTATAGCGGGTAACATCATCGATTTTGCAGCAAATGACAAATTCAATTTACAGGAGACCATTGACAGGGTGCTGATATCAGAATTTGCAACTGACCATTCAACAGAACTGAAAAGAAGACTTGAAAAGGCAAGAACCGTTTTATATCTGGGTGATAATGCAGGAGAGATAGTTTTCGACAAACTCTTCATCAAAACCATTAAACATCCTGAGGTGATTTATGTGGTAAGAGGGGCTCCTATAATTAACGATGCTACGATTGAAGATGCTGATTATATCGGTATGAAAGAGATTGCAGAAGTAATAACAAGTGGTTATGATGCCCCTTCCACAATCATTGATAAATCGAGTGAGCAGTTAAGGGAATATTTTAAAAAGGCTGACATTATCATTTCCAAAGGACAGGGAAACCTTGAAGGGCTGCTTCTCTTAAACGATGACCGTGTGTTTTTCCTTTTAATGGTCAAATGTGATGTTATTGCTGAAACGCTTAAGGTCAAAAACGGGAGTTTTGTTGTTTACAATGCTTTCATATAAATAATTATATGATGCTATATTATTTGAAAATTATTACTAGACAATCAGTAGGAACAATGAAAGATTTGTACAAAGAACTCGAGAAGGATCTCCGCTACCTTGAAGGTTTGAAATCCTGTTTAAACTGCGGTGTTTGTACTGCAATCTGTCCTGCAGCCGATGTGAGCGATTATGACCCCCGCATGGTAGTAGATACAGTGCAGAGAAGAGATGAAGCAGAGCTTGAAAAACTTCTTAAAAGCGATACTATATGGAGGTGTGGTGAATGTCTGTCATGCAAAACCAGGTGTCCGAGAGGAAATGTTCCCGGTTACATTATACAGGCATTACGTGCTCTGTCAATAGATACGGGTATGTTTATGGAAAGTGCGCAGGGCAGGAAACAACTCGCAGTCAAAAGGACAATTGGGGACCATATACTTAAGTACGGATACTGCGTATATATCGATGAAGTTGATAATGATATGTACCCTGAACAGGGACCTGTATGGAAGTGGTTGAGAGAGAACAGGGAATCGATGTTAGAACGACTTGGAACGAGCTATGAAAAAAACAAATCCGGAACACTTCGCATCACATCACAGGAATCGCTTGACGACCTGAATAAAATATTCGATGAGACAGGCGGTACCAGGCGGTTGGAAAAGATCGAAAAAGATTCCTCTGAAAAAGCAAAAGAACTAAAAATCGATTTTAAAGGAGGGAAAGATGATTATTTTAACTATCTGTATAATGAATAATTATTTTAACTGCTTCATTATTAAATAAATTGGATGATGAAGACAAGAAAAAATGAAATATGGTCCGCATATCAGAAAGACATAGCTGATGATCATTATTATTTTGCCAGAAGCTGTATAAGGCAGAACTTTTTCCCGGCAGCGGAAAATTTATATATTGATATCCTTCGTAATGTCCTTGGAAAAGACATTTACGACGATGCCCGGCAAACTACCTGTACAGGAATTGCTTATCATTCGGGACTTATTCCTCTTGAGACAACCATGACTGTAATTGCCCGTCAGTTTGCCCTGATGAATGAAGCCGGATATGAAAATTTTGTTGCCTCTTGTGTTACCTCCTTTGGGCTCTATATTGAAACGCTGGATACATGGAAGCATTTCCCCGAAACAGAACAAAAAACGCGTGAAGCATTAAAACGTGCTACAGGGATGACCTTTTCAATACCAAAAAACATTGTACATGCCAGCGATGTTATCTATAAGTTTCGCAAAGAGATAGGTGAAAAAATAGCCTTGCAATTGAAAAATAAAAGTACCGGAGAACCTCTTAGAATTGTCGATCATATAGGTTGTCATTATGCCAAGATATTTCCACAGGAAGGTATTGGAGGTGCTGAATATCCGTATGTACTTGCAGGATTAATAGATGAATGGGGAGGTCACCAGGTTGACTATCCTGAACGGCGTCATTGTTGCGGTTTCGGCTTCAGACAATATCTGCTTAAATCAAACAGATCTTACTCTGTAACTAACTCAAAAAAGAAACTCGATTCGATGCTCCCTTATAAACCGGATCTGATCATAGCCAACTGCCCGGGTTGTACTTATTTCCTCGACCGCTGGCAATATGTAATTGCCGAAATGGAAGGCAAAACTTATGGCGAAAATGGATACGGTATTCCGGCATTGACTTATGAAGAACTTGCAGGACTTCTTTTAGGGTACGATCCATGGGATATAGGTTTGCAAACTCATCAGGTAAGTGTTGAGCCTATACTTGATAAGCTGGGAATAATTTACGATCCCGAAAAAAAATATAAGGGACGAAACGGAGAGGATATAGGTAAACCGGAAAAACCGGAAGTCCTAAGATGCTGCTAATAAAAATATTACCATCATTTTAAACTTATTTAATACTTGAATTATAAGACTAACAGAATATAAGTAACAATAAATGCTGCTGCAATCTTTGAAACAAAGCTGCTGCAGAATATGATACAGATTTTAATATCAGCAAAAACAGATAAAATTTTAAATAGAAATTAATTATGAGTCAATTATTTGAAAAAATCCCTATGGATGGAGTTAAAAACATTATTGTTGTAGCATCGGGAAAAGGTGGAGTAGGCAAATCAACTGTAGCTGCAAACCTGGCAATCGCTTTTGCACGTGACGGCTATAAAACGGCTTTGGTGGATGCGGATATCTATGGTCCGTCAATACCGAGAATGTTCGGCATTGAGGATGCTAAACCCGATGTAACATCGTTTGGAGAGAAGGATATTATGTTCCCGATTGAAAAGTTTGGAGTCAGTATTATGTCAATAGGTTTTTTTATTGACCGAAGCCAGTCGCTTATCTGGCGCGGACCAATGGCTGCAAATGCAGTGACACAACTCTTTGAAAACACTCAATGGGGTGATATTGATTATATGTTTGTTGACTTTCCTCCAGGGACCGGTGATATCCAGTTGACAACCCTTCAGAAACTGAATCTGACAGGAGCAATTATAGTGACTACTCCACAGGAGATAGCGCTTAATGATGCACGAAAAGCTACTTCAATGTTTACTAATCCCGATCTTAAAATTCCTGTTCTGGGGATCATTGAAAACATGTCGTGGTTTACACCCGAGCAACATCCTGGTGAAAAATATTATATTTTCGGGAAAGGCGGCGGTCACAAATTAGCAGTTGAGTTTGATACCTGGCTACTGGGTCAGATTCCGTTAGTAATGGAAGTAGGAGAAGCTGCTGAAAAGGGACTAAGCATCTTCAGTCAAACTGACAAACAAGTCGTAAAAGCATTTGAAAAGATTGCGGAACATATAACCTCAAAATCCGAAGCTAAATCCTGAATAATGTAAATCTTACTTAATCATAAAAACTTAATGAACGAATTTGATTTAAAAGCAGCCGGATGGGACCAGAATCCCATTGTTTGGGATAGGGCAGAAGCCATTGCAAATGAAATTAAAAGGCTTATTCCTTTAAATAAGCAAATGACTGCACTGGAATTTGGTGCAGGTACCGGAGTTACCAGTTTTATCCTGAAAGATTCTTTAAAAGAGATCACTTTAATGGATAACTCATCGGAAATGGTGAAAATTATGAAGAATAAGATAAAAACTTCAGGGGTCAAAAACCTTACTGCATTAAATTTCAATTTGGAACAATCCGACTTTAAGAAC
>PMNJ01000128.1 GCA_003162595.1 Bacteroidales bacterium
AAATCGGGAGTTATAACAAGATATGGAGAACGTATGGGTTTGTCTCCGAAACGAAGATGAGAAGTTGTTATTCCGCCCGATTTCTTTGAGTCGTATGCGAAATATGCCTGGCAATACTTATCTGTAGTTTCTCCAATTATCTTTATGGAGTTCTTATTGGCGCCAACTGTTCCATCAGAGCCCAGTCCATAAAACTTGGCAGAGAATGTACCCGGAAGAGCTACATCAATTTCGGGAATAACCGGAAGAGATCTGAAAGTTACATCATCAACTATACCAACTGTAAACTGGTTCTTCGGTTCCTTCAGTTTCATGTTTTCAAAGACCGATAACATTTGCGATGGTGTTGTATCTTTTGAACTTAAACCNNCCAAACCGGCCGCCAATTATTAAAGGTCTGACTGATTTATCATAAAAGATTTCTTTTACGTCGAGATAAAGCGGATCACCATTAGCTCCAGGTTCCTTTGTCTTGTCCAGGACCGTAATCTTTTTTACTGTTGAAGGGAGAACCTCGAATAAATATTTTGCTGAGAACGGCCGATAAAGATGCACACTGATAACTCCGGCTTTTTCGCCTTTAGCTGCGAGATAATCGATCGTTTCTTTTATAGTATCATTTACCGAACCCATTGCGACAATTATGTTTTCAGCATCGGGGGCTCCATAATAGGTAAATGGTTTATATTCTCTTCCGGTAATTTTCCCGATTTCTTCCATATAATTGGCAACTATATCAGGAATTGGTTCGTAAAATTTATTTGCTGACTCTCGTGCCTGGAAAAAGATATCAGGATTTTGTGCAGTACCTCTTATCATTCCGTGTTCAGGATTCAACGAATTCTTGCGGAATTTTGCAAGAGCTTCCATATCAATAAGTTTCCTGAGATCTTCTATATCGATTGCTTCAATTTTTTGTACTTCTGCGGATGAACGGAACCCGTCAAAGAAATGCATGAAAGGAATCCTTGACTTGATAGCTGACAGATGAGCGACACCGGCGAGATCCATAATTTCCTGAACGCTGCTGCTGGCAAGCATTGCAAAACCAGTCTGCCTTGTAGCATAGATATCACCCTGGTCACCGAAAATTGAGAGTGCATGTGATGCTATTGCTCTGGCACTTACATGAAATACTCCCGGTAACAGCTCTCCTGAAATCTTGTACATATTTGGGATCATAAGAAGTAATCCCTGTGAACATGTGAAAGTGGAAGATAATGCTCCTGCCTGAAGCGCCCCATGTAATGCACCTGCAGCTCCTGCTTCAGATTGCATCTCAACTACTTTAACCTGTTCTCCGAAAATGTTTTTAAGTCCATTGGCAGCCCATTCATCAATAAATTCTGCCATAGTGGAAGATGGAGTTATAGGATATATGCAAGCCACCTCGCTAAACATATATGCAACATGCGCTGCGGCCTGATTACCGTCGCATGTTATGAATTTTTTTGTTCCCATTGTTATTTATATATGTGATTTAAAAGTATGTTTTAAAAATAAAATGCAAAATTATAAAAAAAATGTAATCATTATCCACCGTTCATTGAAATCAGAAATTCTTCATTAGACTTGGCCTGAAGTAACCTGTCACGTAGGAATTCCATTGCTTCAACTGAGTTCATGTCAGTAAGGAAATTGCGCAAAACCCAAATTTTCTGTAGAATACTTTTATTGAGCAGAAGATCTTCTCTTCGGGTACTCGATGCAGGTATATCAATTGAGGGGAATATTCTCCTGTTAGAAAGCTTACGGTCGAGCTGTAATTCCATGTTACCTGTACCTTTAAACTCCTCAAAGATGACATCATCCATTTTTGATCCTGTTTCAGTAAGAGCGGTGGCAAGAATCGTAAGAGATCCGCCGTTTTCAATATTTCTTGCAGCTCCAAAAAACCTCTTGGGTTTATGAAGAGCATTGGAATCAACACCTCCTGAAAGTACTTTTCCTGATGCAGGAGCAGTAGTATTGAAAGCTCTTGCAAGTCTGGTTATTGAGTCAAGAAGAATTACAACATCATGACCACACTCAACAAGCCTTTTAGCTTTTTCAAGCACTATATTAGCAACACGGCAATGGCGTTCTGCAGGTTCGTCAAAAGTTGAAGCAATAACCTCGGCTTTCACATTCCTTGCCATATCAGTGACCTCCTCAGGCCTTTCATCAATGAGTAATATCATAAGGTAAACCTCCGGATGGTATTTTGCTATTGCATTTGCAATCTCTTGAAGAAGAATTGTTTTACCGGTTTTTGGCTGCGCAACAATCAGTCCGCGCTGTCCTTTACCTATAGGTGTGAACATATCAATTACCCTTACTGATAAAGATCCTTCTCCTGGCTGGCAGAGAGTAAACTTTTCATCAGGGAAAAGGGGTGTAAGAAAATCGAAAGGAACCCTGTCTCTGATAAAATCCGGACTTCTGCCATTGATCTCATCAACCTTAATAAGAGGGAAATATTTTTCACCTTCTTTAGGTGGACGAATTGATCCTTTTATCGTATCACCAGTCTTAAGACCAAATAATTTTATCTGGGACTGTGAAACATATATATCATCGGGGGAATTGAGATAATTGTAATCGGGAGATCTTAAAAATCCGTAACCGTCGGGCATTATTTCAAGAACGCCTGTATTATATATTATGCCCTCAAAATCATAAGGTCTTTCTTTCTTTTCTTCTCTTGGTAAAATAGTTTCACGAATAACCTCTTTTACAGGAGGTTCAACTATAATATCGCTGAAATATGTATCGTCAGACGGTTTGGTTTCTTCAAACGGAACATCTACGTTAAGTAGTGGGATCGAATTGTCTATAACTGGTTCCGTAACAGGTTCGGATTTGCTCTTCTCAAATCTGACAGTTGGAGTGCTATCAAATCTTTCCTTCATCTCATTCTTTTCCTCCTGTTTTTGATCAGTTCTCCATTTAGGAGCTTTCCTGTTATCATACGACTGTTCCTGTTTTTTAAACAGATCTGGTTTATCATCAGCTTTCTCCTGTTTTTTTACCTGCTCCTGCCATTCGCCTTGTCGGAGCTCAGGTCTCTTAACTCCATCAGGTGAAACTGACATAACAGATTCTATAGATCTTTTTACCACAGGTTTTAATGTCCTTGGCCGTTTCCCTCTTCTCAAAGCAAAATCAGTCTCCTGGTTATTAACCTCAGTTGAAGATGGTATTTCCTCCGTTTTGGTATTAGGTGGAATGTTGATTTCTGTGGCTTCAATTGCCTGCTGATCAAGGATTTTGTATATCAAATCCTGTTTCTTCAAAGATTCTGCTTTTTTGATTTTAAGTCCCTTTGCTATATCCTTTAACTCGGGAAGCAGTTTCTTACTTAACTCAAGAATGTCGTACATATTGTAATGATAAATGGAATATAAGAGATTTTAATGATATTGTTGGAAACACGGGTCAAGATATGAAAATGAACCCGATGGATTATGCTAGTACTACTTCACATATCCTAAAAACCGCTGCAATATTAAAAAAAATTGCTAATATATTTCCTAATAAATGCTATCAAAAATGCAACGGACTTTATCAAATCAATTAATAATTTGATATTCAATATGTAAAATAACTTCGCAATTTACTAAAAAAGTATTATTCACCAAAAAAAAATTATTATATTATATTGTTAAGTTGCTTTTTTTTACTAAAATTGTACCTATTGCCTGATCTTTCTTCAAAAAACTAAAAACTGGCCATTAAATGCGTCAGCTTAAGATTACAAAACAGGTCACAAATCGTGACACTCCATCACTTGATAAATATCTTCAGGAGATTGGACGAGTTGATCTTATTTCTCCTGAGGAAGAAGTAATTCTCGCCAGAAGGATTAAATCGGGCGAAACCGAAGCGCTGAGGAAACTTGTGAAAGCAAATCTTCGTTTTGTGGTGTCTGTTGCAAAACAGTATCAAAATCAGGGAATGAGTCTGCCAGATCTAATAAATGAGGGGAATCTTGGTTTAATGAAAGCCGCTCAGCGTTTTGATGAGACAAGAGGTTTTAAATTCATCTCATATGCCGTATGGTGGATTCGTCAGGCAATTCTTCAGGCTCTTGCAGAACAGGCAAGAATTGTGAGGCTCCCGGTTAATAAAATTGGTTCAATTAACCGGATAAACAGAGCTTTTGCACGGCTTGAACAGGAATATGAGAGGGAACCTTCATCCCAGGAGATAGCTGAAATGCTTGAAATGATACCGGAGGAGGTTAAGGATGCCCTGAAGACAAACGGACGCACAGTAAGCATGGATGCTCCCATAAGTTCAGAGGAGGATAATAACATGTACGATGTGCTGCAGAGTTCCGATGCTCCTAGTCCTGATAAAAATCTTATTAACGAATCTCTTGCATATGAGATAGAAAGGGCGCTAAGCACTCTCTCGCCGCGTGAATCAAAAGTTCTGAAATTATATTTTGGCCTGGGTATGAAACATCCTTATACACTCGAAGAGATAGGCGAGGAGTTGAGTCTTACAAGGGAAAGAGTAAGGCAGATAAAGGAAAAAGCTATCAAAAGGATTCAGTTTACAACACGTTGCAGGATACTGAAATCTTACCTCGGATAACAATTTGTTTCTATCTTTGTCCAAAATAATCTTAAATGGACCACCTTGTATCACCTTCTCTGCTGGCAGCAAATTTTGCCAATCTGGAAAATGAGATCTCAATGATAAACAGAAGTGAAGCCGACTGGCTGCACCTCGATATCATGGATGGTGTTTTTGTACCGAACATTTCCTTCGGCTTTCCAGTGATTAAAGCCGTAAAAAAACTTTCAGCAAAACCTCTTGATGTTCACCTGATGATTATAGATCCTGACCGGTATCTTGACCGGTTCTGTGATGTCGGAGCTAATAATCTGACTGTTCAGTATGAAGCCTGCATTCATCTTAACCGGACGGTAACAGAAATAAGAAATCTTGAAATGAAGGCAGGCGTGGCGATAAATCCCCATACTCCCGTCTCACTTCTTAAGAATATACTTCCCTATGTCGACATGGTGCTTATAATGACAGTTAATCCAGGTTTCGGCGGACAATTATTTATCAAGGAAAGCTATAATAAAATAACTGAGCTCCGTAAAATGATTGACGCGGGTGGTTATAATGTTTTAATTGAAGTCGATGGTGGTATTGATACGGTAAATGCCCCAATGCTTATTGAATCGGGTGTTAATGTATTGGTTGCCGGTAATTCGGTCTTTGGTTCAAAAGATCCCGAGGGAACGATAAGAAAATTAAAAAGGCTGATCTGAGTGGTAAGCCCCATGGCTGCTATGCGGCTATCCCCCTAAAGGGGATCTGTTACGTGAATAAACCCCCTCTGTCCTGCCGAAGCGGGACATCTCCCCCAAGGGGGGGGAAAAAGCTGTGAAATTTAGTGGAATTATTCTAAAATTCTGAGAATATTTCCCCCTTTTAGGGGGAAGCAAAGGGGGTGCATCTCACTGAACAATATTCGATTATCTCCTTCACCTGCTCAGGCTGAAACCATTTGATCTCCTTGTCTTTACTCCACCATGTTAATTGTCGTTTCGCATATCTGCGACTGTTCCTTTTAATAAGTTCTATAGCTTTTTCCTTCGATATTTTACCATCAAAGGCATCAAAAAATTCTTTGTATCCAACGCTGTTCAGCGCATTAAGGTTTCTGAAACTATAAAGTTTTTTTGCCTCATCCTCTATACCCATTTTGACCATATCATCAACCCTGGAATTAATCCTTTCATATAGATCATCGCGGGATCGCTTGAGTCCGATTTTAATTATTTCAAACTCTCTTTCTCTTTTTTGCTTTTTAAGGAAGGAAGAATAAGGCCTTCCGGTCGATTCACAAATCTCGAGAGCTCTTATAATACGTTTATAATTCTTCAGATCAACTTTTGCATAATGCTCAGGATCAAGAAGTTTTAATGTTGCTCTCAAACCTTCTATCCCCTCCTCCAAATATAATGCAATGTATTTTTCCCGAACAGAAAGATCAATATCGGGTATATCATCAATACCATGGCAGACAGCATCGATATACATTCCTGAACCACCAGCCATAAAGGCGACATTATTGTTGGAAAAGAGTTTTGGAAGCAGCTCAAGTACATCTCTTTCGAATAGACTGGAGCTATAATAATCATGTACAGATAAGAATCTTATAAAATGATGTTTTATTGCTTCAAGTTGTAATTCTGAAGGAACAGCGGTACCTATTCTCATCTCCCTGAAGAACTGTCTTGAGTCGGCTGAAATAATTTCGCATTTAAAATGGCTGGCAATGTCAATAGAAACATCTGTCTTGCCGACCCCGGTCGGACCAAGCAGAACTATCAGAAAGTTTTTCATTGGAACTGGAACCTTCGAAGACTATTCTTCGTCCTCGTTCAGGTTTTCTATATTTTCGAAATCAGGGAGCGTTTCTTCGTCATCTCCATTGAGAAAGAGATCATCAACTTCAGGTTCATCTTCATCATCATCATCGGAAACGACAATATTGTTATAAAGTTTCCGGGTGGTTCCACCGAAAATCACCTGTTTGGGAGGGACTCCTTTGGAATTTGTGCAGGAAGGATATTCGCGACCATCAATCTCTTTTACCTCGCCGGTATACTCAACGAAGAGAGATCTTTCATTAAAAAAATCGAATACATAAATTAACTTCTGGTTCTTGCGGAAAATAATATCTTCCAGAACAGCGACTTCCATGGTGGCAGATCCTGTACCCATATCAAAAAGAGTGAATTCTTCCTCCTTCTCCCAATTGTCGGTTGCCATAAAAAATGAAGCCATCTGAGATTTATCAAACTCCAGTTCATCCTGAATCTGGTTATGAAAATCCAGTAAAGTATGTGTATCAAGAAACTCAAATTCCCTGACAAATGACTCATCTTCATCTGATAACACTACAAATCTGTAAACCATAATATGTATTAATTCGATGGGTGCAATATAATATTTTTTAGATTACAATATTCCTGCTTATTTTTTTTTTAGAAGAAATTCTATTGTGTCAATTCCGTCGGCATAATCCCACAGATGAGGCCACTGTGCTTTGCCAAACGGAACATTATGACTGCCTATCACGCACTGAATTTTTTCCTTTAGGAGCTCTGCTTGTTGTTTTACAGCATATTGAGATTCATAATATTCATAATATAGCACAGAAACCGGCGATGAAATTTTGGTCTCTTCTTTCAATAAGACAAATCCTGAATCGTGAAAAGCCTCTTTATTCACAAGATAAACAGCTTTGTTGAAATCATAGTTATTCGCGTATTTTGAATGCCCGATTACTTCACTGAAATTTTTCCAATGCGTTAGCAAAGCGGCCGGATCATATCCTGCAGGAACATAAATCTTTGATACATTTCTGCATCCAAGTCCAAAATATGAGAAAACATCTGTACCAAGACCTTCAAGTTCATCATCAGTTTCATCTCCTTCTATAATGGCGATGCTGTTTCTGTTCTTCCTTATGATATTCGGATATTTACCAAAATAGTAATCAAAGTATCTTGAACTATTATCATTTCCCGTAGCAATAATAGCGTCAAAATTTGTAAGTGTAGCTTCTGTAAATTCGATTCTTTTTCTGAACTCTGGTTTTATATCACAAAGGATATTACTTATGTAATTAATCAGTTCAAAATCTTTCGAACTGGTTTTTACCATGAGATTATTTCCGGTTATAAGCACTGAAAGGAAATCGTGAAAACCTACAAGCGGTATATTACCTGCCATTAATACTCCAACCCTCAAAGGATTTTTTTGCTCCTTGAGTCCGGGATAGGCATTTGTCCATTTGATCAGGTTATCTTCTGTAAGCTCCTCAGCTATTGCAGTTATAGCTCTTTTTACATTTTCCGGAGTAAACCAGGGGTTATGCTTATACTGATTGTCAATCAATGTTTTAAGAAGGGACAGGTCGGGACCTGTCTCAAATTTTGTCATAAAACCGCCATTCAATGAGTTACGCAGAATCTCCCCCAGGAGCGCAAATGATTTTATTCTTTCTTCTAGGTCCATACATTTTGTAGTTGCAGCATACAAAAATACAGAAATTGAACTACAAAATACAAAAAAAAGCTGACCCGGTGGGAGGGTCAGCCTGGTTAAAATAGTATGCTGTCGGAAATGTAGAGACAGGTCTCAGACCTCTATCTACTACAACAAATAGTTACATGATTTATTTTAATGAATACTGGATTGGAATCATGTACCATACGGGTACAGTTTTCCCTTTCAGTTTCCCCGGAGTGAAACTCGGAAGAGACTTAACCACACGAATAGCTTCTTTATCCAGAGAAGGATTGACACCTTGGAGTACGCTAACGACAGAAACTGATCCGTCTGCTTTAACCATAAAACGGACAATTACTTTTCCTTGAATACCTTGGGTTTTTGCATCTTTCGGATAACGTGTGCTGTCTGCAATATACTTAAGTAACGACTGATCTCCGCCGGGAAATTCTGGCATTACATCTACCACCTGGTAAGCGCCATTTGTTATGCCAGAGTCGGATTTCTTGTCAGAGCCGGGCGGAGGTGGAGGAGGGGCTACTTCCGTCTTGGTTGTGGTGGATTTTTGTCCGGAAGCATTTAAGGAAAAAACTGTAAAAACCAAAATAATTGCAGGTACAACCAAAAGTGATTTCAGCCATACCGATTTGATAAAATTTGTTTTCAGGTTCATAACTGTACTTTTTAATAAGAAATAGAAATAACGTGATGAAGTTTGTTTAGTTAATAGCAAATGTACAACGAATTGATTAGTTATGCAACTAAATAATTAATTATAAATAAAAAATGATCTATGAAATGGATCATTTTATTCAGCTATAACAGCATGAGGATTTATTTCAGAGTAAATGCTATCGGTACCATATACCAGACTGGAACTGCTTTGCCTCCCTGTGTGCCGGGCCGGAAGGAAGGAAGTGTATTGACAACCCTCATTGCCTCAGCATCAAGTTCCGGAGAAACACCTTTAAGCACACTTGCCAGGCTGACTCCTCCATCAGGAGTAACACAAAAACGTATGATAACTTTTCCCTGTATGTTTTGTGTTTTTGCATTTTCAGGATACTTCGTATTCTCTGAAATGTATTTCAGAAGTGCACCATCTCCACCAGGGAACATCGGCATTTCTTCAACAACAACAAATGGTTCGTAACCTGGTCCTTTTGTTAATTCTTCTTTTGCAACCTGTTTGTTTTCATTTGATTCGGACGATGGAGGAGGTGGCGGTGGAGGTGGTGGCATTAATTCGGAAGTAGATTCAGACGTTGATTTTAGCGCTGATATCTCCGGAATTAGTTGTTTTATATAAGAATTTGGAATCTCTTTGAATGCTGATACAGCCAGAAAAACAATCCCGACCACCGGCACAACAACTAATATTTTGACACTCGCAAGAGAAGAAGTACGTTTTTTTGTCATCATAACCATCCTCTTCTTTATCAGCGATGAATTCGAAAAACTGTTCGTCAGATTGAATGCACCCGATTTAAAAACCTGGTTTAACAAGAGACTCTGATAGCTAACTATTGGTACACCTGAACTAAGGCACTCCTGGTCTGCCTGATATTCGTGAATAGCCCGCAATGACCTGTTAAACAGGTAAACAACCGGATTGAACCATTGAAAGGCTTTTATTAATTCAATAAAGATGATATCAACGAAATGATTCTGTTTGAGATGATTTTGTTCATGCCTGATAATCTCGTGAGCCTCTTTTTCACTCAACTTCGCATTAATGAAGATATATCCCATTGCTGAAAATCCGGATGTATTAAAACCGTGAAATCTGATAATATGGCTTCCCTCATCTCTATTGCGTAAAACTAAAAACAGCAGATTGAAAAGAT
>PMNJ01000293.1 GCA_003162595.1 Bacteroidales bacterium
GTGGTTCCAACTCCTCCTAATACTCATGTTAAGATAAGTTGCGCTATGGTGACTTTCAGAAACCAGCTGAGATTGGATTTTGGTAATATTTCAAGATCAACCAGCTTTGAAATGCATTTTTTAAAATATCTTACTGAATCAGGGATACCAGTTAAAATACTGACTAACAATTAAATAAACGGATAATGAGCTATTGCATCAACTGCGGAGTTGAATTGGAAGAGGATGTAAGTTCCTGCCCTCTTTGCGGATTTCCAGTAGGAAAAGAGAATATCACTGAAATCATGGATAAGTCAGAACATTACCCTTCTGACATTATTCTGTTACATAAAAAAGAAACCAGAAGACACATATGGGAACTGTCTGGTATAATAACTTTCTCGGGGATAGTAGTCTGTACAATAGTTGATCTTGTTATTCATAAAAATCTTTCATGGTCACTTTACGCTGACACTTCAATCCTGGCATCATGGATTTGTCTCACATTGATCCTGTTAGCATTCAGAAAATATTTTTTAATTGTTCCGGGACTTCTTGTCAGCATGCTGACTATGCTGTTTTTATTTAACCTCTTTTCCTCTCCGGTTAACTGGTTCTATGGTATTGCCCTGCCTGTTACAATTGCCCTGTTTATTGCAGTCATTATTATTAGCCTTCTTTGGAAAGTTGCTCATTTCAGAGGATTTAATATACTTGCAATCGCATTTCTTGTGCTTTCCGGATTTTGTATAGTTTCCGAAGTTTTCATTGATAAATATATTTCCGGCGAAGTGGATATCAGATGGTCGGCAATTGTTGCAGTATCAATTCTTCCGATAGCTCTTGTCCTGCTCTTTGTGCATTACAGGATGAAGAAGGGGAAAAGGCTGGATTCATATTTTCATGTATAATAACCTGTTTAAAAACAGATTGAAATATTGTTAAGAGAATTTGAAAAAAGATTATATTTAACCCCCTGAAACAAATCCTGCCAAAATGAAAAAGACCTTTCTGGTTGCTATTGCATCCGTAATGATTATTTGCACAGTCCGGGCCCAGTCAATAAAATCACCCGGTGAATTTCTTGGATACGAATTGGGCACACAATTCACTTACCAATACAGGGCTGTTGATTATTTCAAATATATCGCAAGTATCTCGCCAATGGCAAAATATCGCGAATATGGCACAACCAATGAAGGTCGTATATTGGGAGTCTGTTTTGTTTCAAGTGAAGAAAACCTTGCCAATCTTGAAGAATACAGGAAGAACAATCTGATAAAGACCGGTTTATTAAAGGGTGAATTTACCGGAAAACAGATTCCGTTCATCTGGCTTGCTTATAATGTCCATGGAAATGAAGCAGTAGGAATGGAAGCTGCCATGAAAACCCTTTATACACTAGTGAGCGGCTCATATCCCGGAGTTACAGACTATCTTAAAAGTTGTATTATTGTCATCGATCCATGCCAGAATCCCGATGGACATGATCTCTATACAAACAGGTACCGGAATACCATGAATAGTATTACAAACCCCGACAGAAAATCATGGGAACACAATCAGGGCTGGCCGGGAGCACGTACGAATCATTATATGTTTGACCTTAATCGCGACTGGACCTGGCAAACTCAGGCAGAGACACAGCAGAGGCTGATTCTTTATAACCAGTTCATGCCTCAGGTTCATGCTGATTTCCATGAGATGGGAGTTGAATCTACCTTCTTTTTTGCCCCCGCAGCCGATCCATGGAATACTGTAATCACTCCATGGCAGCATGAGTTCCATAAACTTATGGGCAATGGTACCTCCTCTCTTTTCAATGATAAATTCAGGCTTTATTTTACCAAAGAAAGCTTCGACCTCTTCTATCCCAGTTATGGTGACACATGGCCTATTCTAAATGGAGCCATTGGGTTTACTTTTGAGCAAGGTGGCGGTGGCCCTTCAGGTCTGGCATATAAGCTTGAATCAGGCGACACTCTTACATTGAAAGACAGAATAGATGGCCATTTCACAGCCTCGATGGCTGCAATAAAAGTATCGTATGATAACAGGGAAAAACTGCTTTCGGAGTATAACAAATACTTTGATGAGAGTATGAAAAACCCGCAGTTCCGATATAAATCTGTGATCATAAAAGGATCTAACGAGAAATCAAATATTAATAACCTTCTCATGCTTTTTGACAGAAACCAGATAAGATACAGCTATGCCGGAAATATCGGTAAAAAATTTAAGGGATTCGACTACTGCGCAAATAAAGACGGTGAAGTCACAATTGAAAAAGGAGACATTCTTATAAGCGCTTATCAGCCCCAGTCTCACTTTGTTCAGGCATTATTTGAACCCAACAGCAAAATTTCTGATTCTCTTACTTATGATATTACTGCCTGGGCTCTTCCTTATGTCTACAATCTGAAATCTTTTGCCATTCCTGACAAGATCTCTCCTGATACTGCAAAAATTGACCGTAAGAAAATTGTCAATGAAATAAGTAGTCCTAAACCTTATGCGTATGTGGCTGACTTTTACGGATTTGATGAATTGAAGTTTATGGCAGCTCTCTATAACAAAAATATCAAGTTGCGGTATTCATTGAAACCGTTTGTCTTGAACGGGAACAATTTCAACAGAGGAAGTCTTATAGTTGCCCGGGGCGACAACAAAGACATTGAAGCTGAATTTGATAAAACAGTGATAAATGCTGCCAATGAATGTCAGGTAAAACTGATACCAACTATGACCGGATTAGTTGACAGCGGGAAAGATTTTGGTTCAGAATATACTCCACTGGCGAAAAAGAAATCTGTTGCATTGCTTTGTGGTGACGGCACATCGTCAAGTTCAGTGGGAGAAATATGGTATTTCTTTGAAAAAGATCTGAATTATCCCTTGACATTAATAAATACCGATATTACAAAGCATATTGATTTTAAGGATTATGAAATACTTATACTAACAACAGGCGACTATTCCAAACTTAAAGACACAATCATTGATTACGTTAAAAGAGGAGGAAGGGTTATCGCTATCGAAAACGCTATCTCTGTTTTTGCCAGTGAAAAAACCACAGCTCTGGCTAAAGCAATAGAAACCAGGAGTGCAGAACAGAAACTTACCGAGAAGAAAATAAAAAGTGATGATTCCACACTTCTTAAAAAATTTGAATTTGAGAATGAAAAAAGATACACTCTTTCTGAGCGTTCCGCCGGAAGTATTTATAAAGTTAAACTTGATGAAACGGATCCGTATGTCTTTGGTATGGGGAAAGAATGGTTTATCATGAAACATTCTCCAGTTTGTCCTTTTCTGGCTACGGGCAATAATATCGGTTATATTCTTGACAAAGAGCCTGTTTCCGGGTTTGCAGGATTTAAATACAAGGATAAAATAAAGAATACCCTGGTTATTGGTACAGAAAAAATAGGTTCAGGGGAAGTTATATATATAACCGATGATCCATATTTCAGGGGATTCTGGAAAAGCGGAAGAGTGTTGCTGGGAAATGCAGTATTGAGATAATTAATCAAATTAATTATTATGTCAGAAGGCTTCTCATTTCTTAAGCTGGCAGAGGATTCGTAATGTTCTGTTAAATAACATTGTTATTCGATAGGGAGATTATTCCTCACTTCCCAATCACAGATATAAGCGGTCTTGTATTTTAAAATTAACAACACTATTCAATAGTCTTGTTTCACTTTACTATTTAGAACAAATATAAGTTTGTGTTATTT
>PMNJ01000066.1:0-10595 GCA_003162595.1 Bacteroidales bacterium
GGCTTTGAATAAATAGCATCTGCCCCTAGTGCTTTTGCAAGATTCAGGTAACTTCCCGGACCGACTTTTCCTCCACCTGAGATAGCTATTATCTTAATCGATGGTTTTAATTCTCTTAGTTTTATAACTACCTTCAATCCATCTTCCTCAGGCATAATCAGGTCAGTAACAACAAGATCTGTAATTAATGGTTTGAAATGAGTAATAGCAGCTTTGCCATTTTCAGCTTCAAGAACTGTAAAATTTCTTCTTAAAAGTGACAGCTTCAACATTTCTCTCAGCTCTTTATCATCCTCAACAATCAGTACTCCTGGCATTTTTTATAGTTTAAGGTTAAGTGTTTATCTTAATAATTCCTGAATTGCATTCCTGATTTCTTTCAGAGAAACAGGTTTTGTCAATTGTTGATTTATAATTCCCGAATTTAGTAATTTTTCATCTGACATTCCGAGGATTGGATCAGCGATGAGTATACAGGGAGTAAGAATCTTCTGGGCATGGAATATCCCAACAAGATCTTCAGGTTTGATCTGCTTTGAATCGCTCATATAGATAACCATATCAGGACGTTCCCGGATGTTTGTCATGACTTTAATAAAATTTCTGCCATCAGATATATAAATAAGCTCATAACCTGCACTTTCAAGAGCAAGTGATAATATTCTTGATTCATATTTATTTCCCGTAATAAACAATATTTTTTTCCTGTTGCCTTTCTTTACAGAATTAACGGAAAAGCCGGTCGACACCGGTAGATAAACACTGAATGCAGATCCTTTTTCCTTCTTGCTTGAAACAACAATCTCCCCTTCCATTTCCGTTATTATGCCATGAATTACCGAAAGGCCAAGGCCGGTCCCTTTGCCCACTTCGCGTGTTGTAAAAAAGGGTTCAAAGATCCTTCCTAAAACTGATGGGTCCATACCCTCTCCGGTATCTTTAAAAGTTAGCAGTACATATTCATCTGCAACAATATCTTTGCTAAGTTCATGTTGCACAAACTCCCTTTTAACCACGGCAATATTTACTGACAATGTGCCACCATTTTCTTCCATAGCCTGGATTGCATTAGTCATCAGGTTTAAGAAAACCCTGAACAATTGAGTCGGATCGGCCAGAATATTGGAATTAATTTTAGGAATCCTGCTCTTCAGAACTATATTGGACGGAATTGATGATTTTACGAATCCAATAGTCTCTTTAAGAACTTCTGCCACATTTATCAGCACCTTTTCCTGTTCAACATGCCTGCTAAATGTAAGTATCTGATTTGTAATTGATTGAGCTTTTTTAACGGCACCCTGAATCTTACTTACCTTATCAGACAGATCTGAATTTTTTGGCAAATCTTCGTGTAACATTTCAGAGTATCCAGATATAGTAGCCAGAATATTATTGAAATCGTGTGCAATACCGCCTGCAAGGGATCCGATCGTCTCAAGCTTCTGAGCCTGTAGCAGACGGTTTTCAAGCATCAGTTCACGTGAGCAATCCTCAACTGCAAAATCTATATAAGATGGAGTGCCTGATCCGCTCATTGCAAGGAACCCGCTTATCCTGCAAGGTATTTCTTTTCCATAGCAGTTTTTCAGATAGACCCTGCCAAAGTTTTTAGTATGGCTATCAGCAAGCTGGTCAATCTGCAGGTCAAAAAGTTCTTCCTCCTGATAGAAGCTTCTAAGATTCATTTTGGTAATTGAAAGTTCATCATGACAATCTGCAATCATAAGAAAAGCTTCATTTGCGTATAATATTTTCCCGTCAGGATCGCATCTCAGGAAACCGATAGGAAGGTTTGATTCAAACTTCCTAAGCTCTTCTTCTTTCTCTATTACAGCCTGTTTCGTATTTTTCAGATCATTAATATCGAATGTTTCCGCGAGGAGGTGAGTGATCTTACCGGATTCGACTGACAGAGGCCTGAAAACCACTTCGAAATGTCTTTTACCTGACTGAGGTGTAATAAAAGTTGCTTCATACTGTACTGTTTTCCCTGTGAAACAAATATCAACATTTCGCTTTATTGCATTTTGAAAAGTATCATGACCCCACATATCTCCAAGGGATTTTCCAAGGATGGTATCAAGAACGACTTGATGAGCGTTGCAAAATGTAGAATTGACTTTCTCATAAATATAATCGCGGTTTATGATGGTTATCATTGACCTCGAGTGGTTAATAATCTGGTCTGAAAGATCCTTCTCTCTGGACAGAAATTTCAAATAATCATTACTATCAGATATTTCAAGTTTCTTTTTCAATATGTTAGTTTTATTTTGTAAAGTCCCCGGAGGGAAGAAGTCTATGATATGTCAAGATTAAAGATTTTCTTCATATCCTTCAGAATTGGATATTTGTTAATGAGATAATTTAGTTTCTGATCATCAGAATACAAAATTTCATTAGATTCGGTCAGGTCCACAGTCGTTTCAATATCTATATCCGGAAAAATGAACTTTTTCTCCAGAAAGCTTATAAGTTTTGGTTTGTAATTTAAGATGAATGTATCTTTTTGTGCCGCGTTATTCAGATGGATTTTTATTGTCTGATCGTTTTCCACTTCAGGTCTGATAGATTTAAACATACTGACGATTCGTGTACCATCTCCTTTAAGCTGATCTTTAAATTCCTGCCATGCAATGTCAAAAGCCTGTGGTGTGAATTCTTCCTTGGGTTGAAGACGAACTTCAGGATCATTTAAAACCAATTTCTCATTCTTCTTATCTCCCGTTTCAATATCTTCAGAAATGATCTCCTTTATTGAGAATGTTTTTGATGGCTTCTCAATAACAGGATCATGACTTCCGGAGGTCATTTCCCGATTAATAACCACTTTTTCAGAATGATGAACCTCTCGCCGTAATATTTCCGATTTGGAAGGAAGCGGAAGAACTTCTTCCTGCTTTTTCAACTGATCCGGATCAGACTTTTTTTTTTCCAAAGCCTCATCATCTTCATACATTAACCTGCACAACCTGATGAGCGAAAGCTCTATATGTAATCTTGGATTCTTGGTGCTTTTATAATTAAGATCACAATTGTTTCCGATCTCCAGTGCCTTGAAAAGAAAAGCAACAGGGCAATTCCTTGTTTGCTCAAGATACCTCTTTTTAATAGCAGGTGTCGCTTCAAGAAGTCGAAGGGTTGACTCATCCTTACTAACCAGCAGATCGCGGAGATGGCTGTTAAGTCCGGATATAAAGTTATGTCCGTCAAATCCTTTCTCCAGAACTTCATTAAAAGTAAGTAATACAGAGGATACATCGCCAATCAAAGCAGCATCGACAGTTTTAAAATAATACTCATAATCCAGAACATTAAGATTATCGATAACATCCTTATAGGTGATTGTCTTTCCACTCAGACTTACAATCTGATCAAAAATTGATAAAGCATCGCGTAAAGCTCCGTCGGCCTTCTGAGCAATTATGTGAAGCGCTTCCTCGGCTGCGGTTATCCCTTCATTCTTAGCTACATACATGAGACGGCCAACAATATCTTCAATTCTGATTCTGTTAAAATCGAATATCTGACATCGGGAAAGAATAGTCGGGATTATTTTGTGCTTTTCTGTTGTGGCCAGAATAAATATGGCATGAGAAGGAGGTTCTTCAAGGGTTTTCAGGAAAGCATTGAATGCTGATGAAGATAACATATGAACTTCATCAATTATATATATACTATACTTTCCGATCTGAGGAGGAATCCTTACCTGGTCATTAAGTGATCGGATATCTTCAACCTTATTATTTGATGCAGCATCAAGTTCATGGATATTAAATGACCTCAATGAATTGAATGACAGGCATGATTCACATTCATCGCAAGCTTCAAGGTTGTCGCCCAGGTTACTGCAGTTGATTGTTTTGGCAAAGATCCTTGCGCAAGTTGTTTTCCCCACTCCTCTGGGTCCGCAAAATAGATATGCCTGTGCCAGGTGTTTGTTTTTAATAGCACTTTTCAGCGTATTTGTAATCGAATCCTGACCAATTACCATATCAAAACTGGCAGGCCGGTATTTCCTTGCTGAAACAATGAAGTTTTCCATAGAATAGCAGTCGACGAATTTAATAATTCCTGAACACAAATATAGTTAAAAAGGTAAATGTAAAAAGGTAATAGGAAAACAAAATCCATTAACCTCAAAGGGGCCCAAGCGTTAAGAAATAGCCCGGTGGGCTATTTTAGCGAAGGGGCCAGACTGCAGAGGTGGCATTTTACATCAAGGTCACATTGAACTGATTTATAGGTTTTTAACTTTGTGTTCTTTGTGCCGTCTTTGTGTTCCTTGTGGTTAAGAAAACTTTTCAACATCCGCTTTATCAAATTGATTATCATTTTCCTGATTTTTTCATCATATAATTTTTGAATAAACCAAAATAGTTGTACTTTTGCGAGCCAAAATCATTTATTTAATAAACAATTAATTACTATGTTGAATCAGTACGAAACCGTTTTCATTGCAACTCCCGTTTTATCTGAGAACCAGATGAAGGAAGCGGTACAAAAATTCAAGAAGGTCATCACCGACAACAGCGGTGAGATCGTTCATGAAGAGAACTGGGGTCTAAAGAAACTGGCCTATCCAATCCAGAAAAAGTCTACAGGATTTTATTACCTGGTTGAATTCAAAGGTACAGGCGATCTAATCGAAAAACTTGAAATCCAATATCGCAGAGATGAGAGGATAATAAGGTTTTTAACTTTCAGGATGGAAAAATTTGCCGTCGAATATGCAGAGAAGAAGAGAAAACAAAAAGAATCAGGTAAATCGAAGGAGGAATAAAATATGGCACANNAAAAAGTTTCTGAATGACCAGGGGAAAATTCTGCCGCGCAGAATTACAGGTACTTCACTTAAATATCAGAGGAAAGTGGCAAAAGCCGTTAAAAGAGCAAGGCATATTGCTCTTCTTCCTTATGTAACTGACCTTTTAAAATAAGGAGGACTCTATATGGAAATCATACTAATACAGGACGTAAATAAGCTGGGACAGAAAGACGATTTGGTAAATGTTAAAGCAGGATATGGCAGAAATTTTCTGATCCCGAGAGGCTATGCTATCGCTGCGACATCATCAGCGAAAAAGATGCATACTGAAAACCTCAGGCAGCGGGCTCACAAAGAAGAGAAGATAAAGATTGCAGCACAGGAGATGGCAGGAAAAATGGCCGGATTAAAAATTATTGTTGGTGCAAAAACAAGTACTTCCGGCAAAATCTTTGGTTCGGTAAATACAATCCAGATTGCTGAATCCCTTAAAGAAAAGGGATTTGATATTGATCGCAAAAACATCACTCTTCCCGAAGATCAGATCAAGGAAGTCGGTAACTACAAAGCCATCGTAAAACTACACAGGGATGTGAGAGTTGAGGTGGATTTTGAGATCCAGGGAGAATAATTATTATTATAATGTATATTTGTAGAGACGCTCAACATGGGCGTCTCTTTTTTTTATACAAATCATTGTACATTTAGAGACGCCCAACCTGAGCGCCTCTATAAGACAAACGTATTTTAATATTAGTAGGAATCGTGGAAATCTTTCCTTCTCTCGTATTTCAGATCGCCCAGAACGGGAGCTTTCACTCTTATCAGAAAGTTCCAGCTTTGCAATGTACCATTGGGCACCCAGTTAAGACTCATATCCCAGCAATGCAGATCGCGTGTAATTCCAATATTNNTTGGCATTGAAATCATATCCGCTCTGGAATGTAGCTGACATCTTTTTAGTGACTGTGACGCTCCCGCGGAACGATAGAGTCTGATCGATTGTCGTTTTTATAATTGAAGGAACATAATTAAGACTGTAACTTAAATTGAATGTCCAGGGCATGCTAAAAACCGGGTAACCATATGCGTCTTTTTGCCCTGCAGCTCCTGTAGTCTGTTGTTTCTGCGCATCCGGGGCAGGCGTTCCCATATTTCCCTGAACTCCCTGATAACCAGCTTGCGATGCATTTGAACCTGAAGTGGTCTTATCTTTGTTCTTCTTGAATAAGTCGCTAAGGCTGAAATCAACACTGGTTGAGAAATTTGTTAGCCGCATAAGTCTGTGATTCTGCGTATACAGGAATATACCTATTGGAACGCCTTTGCTGTTAGTTCCATAAAGCGAAAAACTGCTGCTTGCAGAAATATTTATATTATTCATAAGAGTGGTCCTCGCCTGCATTTGAACAGGAGCCCATCTCATTGAATCGGCAAAAATGTTATAGGCTGTAGTTATACTAAAATTATCGATCAGTTTTATTTTTTTGGGTTTTCCTGTTGTATCATTTCTTGCAAGGACCTTCGCTTCCAAAATATTAACCAGACTAAAAGTAACATTACCGCTTTTACTTGATAATGAAGGTGTTCCATATAAATTCCCATCAAAAACAGAATAATTTGATATATGATCCGGGAAAGTATCAATTTGTACCTGTCTGTACATTTTAGAACTGAGTCCTGCGAAAGAAGGAGTAAAACTAAATCCTACTGAAGGTTTGATCACATGACGGATTTGCTGAATTCTTGAATTAGGACTTTTTTCAGTAAAATCATATAAACCAAACAACTGAGGATTAAAACTTGCACTTATTGTTGGGTTTACGGCCTGTCCATAAAAAAATCCATGTAAAGTATCATTAACAACTGTTGGCTGAGTTTTATTCAGGGCAGGATTATAATAATTCGGATCATACGTTTTTATTATCTTTTGAGTGTACAATACACCGGAATAGGTTAATGACGGAGAAATCGAAAAGTTTTTAAAAGGCCGTATCTGCAGGCTTAAGGGAATATCCTGTTTAAAACCATTGCTCATATGCTTCCATACAGCGGATGTAAACAGAAGGGAGTCTTTTGTTGATATCTTATTATCCATTGAGGCAGAATATGAAAGTTGAATTTCCTCCCACCAGTTTGATGTTCCGGAACTATTCTTCGATTTAAAAGGATAGATTCTTCCCATATTAAAGCTGGCCTGGGGAAGATCGAGACTTATCGATTTGTCGGCGACATTCTGACTATGATTGGCGCTTATCGAAAAGTTGAATGGGGTTCCATCCCACGACTTACTATAGCTTATGCTTGACTGTCTTGTTGTTGTGACATGATCACTAACATTATAGCTATTGCTTTGATCATAGCCGCTGGAGCTCATATTTACACTTGCAGCAAATCTTGATCCTGGAGAAGCTTTTGCATCCTGTGTAAAGGTCCATCCTAAACTGTAATTAGGGATTTTGCTGTAATCCTGCAGTCCCTGATGACCCGATACATTATTCGCATAACTAAACGAAAAGCTACCACTATATTTATATAGTTTTTTATAATCAGTCATCACATTTCCTAACCAGGAGCCATTCGCCCAAAGACTTCCCTTCAACGTAAGATCAAAATAATCGCTTATCGCAAAATAGTATCCCCCCTCAGTGAGAGCAAAACCTCGTACACGTTCCTCTCCATAACGTGGAATAATTAACCCCGATGCCGCACTTTTTGTCTGGATTGGAAAAAAGCCAAAAGGAATTGCCAGGGGCAATGGTATTCCTTCAAGTACAAGGTTGCCCGGACCGGAAATAATTTTTTTCCCGGGATAAACCCTTGCTTTGGGAAGATTTATGTAAAAATGAGGAGTATCAGCATCGCATGTTGAATATGTGCTCCTTGATATATTGGATGTACCATCTTCAAGAAGTTTGGTAAAAGCACTATGCAATAGTCCTGCATCCTGTTTTGTCACAATATTTTTAATCAGAGCTTTTCTGGTTTTGAAATTGTAAGTGAGTTCATCTGATTCAAACTGATTGTTTCCCTGTTTAAAAGCCGGTTTCCCTACAACTTTCCCGGTAGTATCCCTCCTCCCTATTGCATACAAAATATTCGTATTCATATTGATTACAATAGAATCGGCTTTGATTTCGAGGTCTCCATAGTTTATTACAGCGTTCTTGGTAAGAATAAACCTCTTGTTAATTATATCTCTTTTTATTAATTCCGCAGCCTTGTAAGTAATCTTAGAATCTATCGCACCTGATGCTGTCTTGCGAAGCTTCAATTTAGCTGTGTCGGTTGTTATGGAATCCTTCTTTATTACCAATGTATCCGTAACCGTTTTGCCTTCCTGAGAGAACAAAGAAAAAGATTGGACCATTAAAAGGAACAATATAACTAACCGCTTTTCTTTAAAAAAATACAACTTTAATGCTATTTTTGTATAGTTTTTGTGTGATACCGGCATGCCTGCGCAAAACTAATTAAAAAACATTAACGAAAAATGAGTACAGGAATTAAAAACGGCAAAGATCATACCGTTAATATATATATAGCAATATTGTTTTTTCTTTTTATCATACCGCCAACTATATCATCCTCGGCAAACGGAATTAAAAATGAAAAATACAGGGTGATTGTGATTGATGCCGGACATGGAGGAAAAGATCCGGGGGCACTGGGTTCCAGGAGCCGTGAGAAAGATGTTACCCTGGCAATTGCTCTTAAAACAGGTGAATATATTCAACAGAATATCAAGAATGTAACGGTTATTTATACCAGGAAAGACGATTCGACCGTTGATCTTAGAGACAGACCTAAAATTGCAAATAAAGCTAATGCTGATTTGTTCATTTCAATTCACGCCAACTGGGCCAGTTCTAAAAACGTAAAGGGTGCAGAAACATATATTATGGGCCATGCAAAAGATCAGGCGAATCTTGAGGTTGCTATGAATGAGAATGCTGTTATGCTTCGCGAGGATGACTATTCAACAAAATATGAAGGATTTGATCCCAAATCATCGGAATCTTATATTATGTTCTCACTCACACAGAAAGTTTTTCAGGAACAAAGCACTGATCTGGCTACCAAAATCCAAAAACAATTCAGGGAAAGGGTTAACAGAAATGATCGTGATGTCAAACAGGCCGGATTCTGGGTATTATATAATACTAAGATGCCAAGTGTACTGGTTGAAACTGGTTTTATTACCAATCCCGACGAAGAGCAGTATCTAAACTCAAAAGACGGGCAGGATTATCTGGCTTCTTCAATATTCAGAGCCTGCAGAGACTATCTTAATGAGATTGACAGCAAGAGCGGTATATCATGGGAAAAGAATCAAGATTCAGATCAGAAAAATGACACTCTGACCGGAACAAGTTTGCAAACCGGTGAAATATCATTTATGGTTCAGGTTACAACTTCCGTATCAAAAACTGAAATCAAACCCGAAAATTTTAAAGGGCTTAGTGAAATAACAGAAATATATACACAAAATCGGTTCAAATATGCTGCTGGAAATTTTCCGGATTATTATGAAGCTGTTAATTATAGAAAAAAGATTGATACGATTTATCCTGATGCATTTGTGATAGCTGTAAAAGGCAACAAAATATTACCTTTACAACAAGCTTTGGAACAAAAAAGGAAAACACAAAAAAACTAATTGATGAAGAAGATTTCTAATGAAGTTAAAGTCGGAGCAACTGCGTTACTGACTATTGTGGTTTTTGTATGGCTCTTTAATTTTCTTAAAGGAAAAGATTTCTTAAAAAGCACGGCAATTTACTATACTGTTTATGATAAGGTAGGCGGACTTGCTGAATCCAGTCCGGTTGAAATCAATGGATACAAAGTTGGTGTTGTCAGATCCTTAGATTTTATAGATGCTAAGAGTGGCAAACTTCTCGTTGTATTCTCAGTAAAAAAGAATTTTAAACTTCCTAAAAATACCGTTGCGGAAATAGTCCCAATCTCTCTCCTGGGTGGAATGAAAGTGCAATTTGTGTACGGGAACGGACCAGGAACTTATTCTGAAGGAGATACCATTCCAGGAAGACTTGCAGAATCNNTCTCTTATGGATAAGATAGATACAGAAATCTTACCTGTGAAGGAAAAGATTTCAAATCTGATTGTAGTCATCGATTCGGTAATTAGTTCAGTAGATGAAATAATGAATCCTGAGTTTAAAAACGAACTTAGAGGAACTTTTACACACCTTAATAATACAACAGCGAGCATCGACAAAGCAATAGGGTCCAAGGAAAAGGAACTTGCTGCCACACTCGATAATATAAATAAATTTACCAAAATGCTGTCGGATAATTCCGGGAAAATGAACAAGACATTCAGTAATCTTGAATCAATAACTGATACTCTCGCAGCTTCAAACATTTCTGCTACAGTTTCTAACCTGAAAACAAGTCTGGAAAAAACATCTTCACTTATGGATAATCTGAACAAAGGAAAAGGCAGCGCAGGTAAGTTTCTGACAAATGATACGCTTTATACTAATCTGACCAATAGTCTGGAGAGTTTAAATGTACTTTTAAAGGATATGAAGGCCAATCCAAAGAGATATGTACATTTTTCAGTCTTTGGTAAAAAAAGTACCCCATCTAAATGAAATTAGTATAAAATTCAGATAATCTTGATCTTAAAAAATCAATTATAATCAAGGGCAAAATAGTCCTCATTTTATTTATGTCAGGTTGAATTTTGAGTAAGAATTCATAATGAATTGTATTACACATACAACCTAAAATAAATAACAATATAGAATTGATAATCAATGCTTTAAATAAATTAAAAATAATTTCATTTATAAGT
>PMNJ01000066.1:10652-16176 GCA_003162595.1 Bacteroidales bacterium
AACAATGTTCTGACCATTCAAGTACCGAGTCCATTTTTTTATGAATACCTTGAAGAACAGTACATTGATATTCTCAGGAAGACCCTCAGACGCGAGATCGGTGCTGACGCCAAGCTTGAATACAACGTCGTTATGGAGAACACAAATTTCTCCGATGGCAAACCCTATACTGTAAGATATCCGTCAAGAAATAAAACAGATCTCAATAATAAACCGGTACAGGTCCCCTTCGATGTTACTCAACCCTCAATTAAAAATCCATTCGTAATTCCAGGCATTAAAAAAGTACATTTTGACCCTAAACTTAATCCCGATTACAATTTCAGTAATTATATTGAAGGAGAATGCAACAGGCTGGCAAGATCAGCTGGTATAGCCGTTGGCAATAATCCGGGTGGAACCGCATTCAATCCTCTGATGGTGTATGGTGATTCGGGACTGGGTAAAACTCACCTGGTTCAGGCTATTGGTATTCTTGTAAAAGAAAAACATCCTGACAAGATTGTACTATATGTAAATGCCAATAAATTCCAGACTCAGTTTGTTGAATCAGTCAGAAATAATAATAAGAACGATTTCCTTCATTTCTATCAGATGATTGATGTCCTTATTCTGGATGATGTACATGAATTTGCAGGAAAAGAAAAAACACAGGATACCTTTTTCCATATCTTCAACCACCTTCATCAATCTGGCAAACAGCTGATTCTGACATCCGACAGACCTCCTGTTGAACTCCAGGGAATGGAACAGAGACTTCTTTCAAGATTTAAATGGGGTCTTCAGGCTGATCTTCAGAGGCCCGACTATGAAACACGTCTGGCTATTCTAAAAAAGAAAGCATATAACGATGGTATTGAGTTACCCGAAGAGATTTTCGAATTTCTGGCTGTTAACATTTCAAATAATATACGTGAGCTTGAAGCAGTATTGATATCACTCTATGCTCAATCAACACTTAACAGAAAGGAAATTACTCTCGATCTGGCCAAGCTTATGGTTGAAAAGCTTATAAGCACATCAAAACGTGAAATAACTATAGAATATATTCAGAAAATTGTTTGCGATTATTATAAGATTCCGATCGATCTCATACAGGGGAAGACGAGAAAAAGAGAGATTGTCCAGGCACGACAGGTATCAATGTACTTTTCGAAAAGCCTTACAAAGGCATCTCTCGCCAGTATAGGGTCTCATATCGGAGGAAAGGACCATGCAACTGTACTTCACGCCTGTAAAACCGTAAATAATCTAATTGATACAGATAAACACTTCAGAAACCAGATTAACGAAATTGAGAAAAAATTAAAAGTTTAAGAATGGACACTAAAAATTTTGCAGAAAAGTTCTATGAAAAATATGGGAACAGGAAAGAGAAACCTGTTCTTTTTTTCTCGCCTGGAAGAGTTAATCTTATCGGTGAACATACAGATTATAATGGCGGTTTTGTTTTTCCATGTGCCTTAAATTATGGAACCTATCTTTTAATAAGAAAAATTAAAGGTAATACTCTTAAATTCAGTACAATAAATTTTAATGACGATTTCGAAACCGAACTCAAAGGGCTTTTCTTAAATACCGGCAAGAAATGGATAAACTATCCTCTTGGAGTGATTAACGAATTCATTAAAAAAGGAATTAAATTATCCGGACTGGAATTTCTTTACTATGGTGATGTCCCAAACGGAGCTGGCCTCTCCTCTTCAGCTTCTATTGAGATGGTAACAGCTGTTGCCATGAATGAATTCTTTAATGCAGGTTTTAGTACTCTTGATCTGGTGAAAATGAGTCAGAAAGCTGAAAATGAATTCGTTGGGATGAACTGCGGAATTATGGATCAGTTTGCCGTCGGTTTTGGTAAAAAGGATCATGCAATTTTTTTAAATTGCGATACGCTGTTTTTTGAAAACGTTCCTTTAATACTGACTGATTGTTCACTGATCATTACAAATACAAATAAAAGAAGAGGACTCACCGATTCAAAATATAACGAGAGGCGGAGCGAATGTGATAAAGCTGTTGAATTACTTCAATTATACAAGCCTATCCGGAACTTAAGTGAATTAAACATCGGAGAAATCAATATCCTGGAAAAGTATATTAAAGATCCGGTTATCAGGAAAAGAGCAAAACACGTTATCAGTGAGAATGGCAGAGTTATCGAAGCTGTGAGTGTATTGAAGAAGAATAATATAATACGTTTCGGAGAGCTGATGAACCAATCCCACGACTCACTTAAAGATGATTATGAAGTTACCGGTACCGAACTCGACACACTTGTCTATGAAGGAAGAAAGCTTCCTGGTGTAATCGGTACACGTATGACCGGAGCAGGATTTGGAGGTTGTACTATCAGTATTGTCAGAAAAGCCGACTCTGCAAAATTTATGACTTCTCTGTCAACAACATATCAGAAAAAAACCGGTCTGGTGCCTGATTTCTATCAGCCGGAGATTGGCGATGGGGCCAGGAGAATAATATAACCACAATCTAACTCTCTCCTCCTTTTGAAGGAGGAGTACTACGCCAAAGGCGTGGGGAGGTGGTTGATTAAAAAAAACCAACCACCCCGTCATGTTCTGACGGCCATGACACCCCTCCTTCAAAAAGGAGGGGAGACTTTATACTACTGGACTTTAATGTTTAGATCTAAATCTCTCACTGTCAATATCTTTAACACATCTGAAACCAACAGTTGCGCTTCTGTCGAAGCCGGGCGATACCATTAGCAGCATCTGAGTTTTACTGAGAGCCTGAGGTCCCCCCTGGATATACCACCCGCTGGATTCTGGTTTATAATAGCTTCCTCCCCTGATTACATTAAAATAATTTGTCCCATTGAAATACAAATCGTTTGTCATCTGCCATACATTGCCTATCATATCAAATACACCGAAAGGACTTTGACCTTTTGAAAATGCATCAACAGGAGTCGGTCTGTCAAATGAGTTGTTGCAATATGTACCATGAAATTCATTACCCCACGGCCATTCCCGTTTCTCAGGTCCCTGAGCCGCAAGTTGCCATTCTGCCTGTGTAGGGAGTCGTTTTTGTGCCCATTTTGAATATGCAACCATGTCTTCATAACTGACATAAACAACCGGATACTTTTCCTGGCCCTGCCTGAACATTCCTGATTCCCAATGTCTTAAATATCTTGAAGTATCCTGCGGACTGTAACCGGAATTCGTAAGAAATTCATAATACTGCTCATTTGTAACCGGGTATTTATCAATCAGAAAACTGTCAATTTTTACAATGTTGCCATTTATTTCAGGATAAGGAATAAAATCGTCACTTGCCGTTACAGTATATGAAAAGTCTGTACCTGCAACCAGAACCATGTCAGTAGGAATGTTTGGAGCTTTGACGGTATGGTTAACTTTACTGATAAGCCAAGGCTTCCCTCCTTTCAATAACAAAACATCTTCATCTTTTAATAGCTTGTTTTCAATTAATTGCAATACGATTTTACCCTCATAAAAACCAAATATATCTTTAACCCTAATTGCAGTGTCGTTCAATATTCTGAACTCTTTATAAAATGTCTGATATGATGGATCACCTTTCCAGATAAATACTTTTCCTGATCCTGTGACGGAGATTTTAATTGAATCCCCTTCAAGCCGGGACCTGATAAGACCCGGTAATCCGGCAATACAATCAACAGATCCCTCTTTTCTCGTACCTGACCAGGACTCCTGCCAACCAGTGGCATAAGCTGAAAGGAATATTTTACCTCTTTCATAAACTGGTATGATATTTTCGTGGTTCCATAATGAGATAAAGTGTTTTCCTGCAGTATCACTTATTTCAAAAAGTTTTCCATTTACACCTTCTGGTCTCATGTTGAGAACAGTATAAACAGTTTTTTCTCCTGATTTCCAGCGGTTTACATAAATCTTATCAAGCGTTGTTCCGATCATTGGAGTCCAGTCATTATCAAGAAAAGCGTCGTTATTCTGCCGGAGGATGAATGTTGTCCGCGACAGAAACCTAAGATCATTTGCATAATTTTCATCTCTTCCTCCGGGTCGGAACAGATTCAATTCTGTACCATAGCCGTTAAATAAAGAAATAGCTATTTCGCGGTGAATTATATCCTCTCCAACATCACAGACTCTGAAAATTGAAAAATCAGGTTTTATTAACTTATTAAGATTCAGTTCCGGACTGAGGAAAATAGCATTATGAACGCGTCCTGAAATGATGCCTGGCATGTCAGCCGGTACAGCCATACCCTCGGAGTACATCACCACCCCTTTTCTGACGCTATCGGCCGCTGCTTGTAATTCAAAGCTTGAACTGCCCCTGGTATCGAGAACCACACCATCGGCTTCCGTTTCGCTAATAAGCCTTGCCATCCCCTTTAAATGATCTTCTTTTCTCGTGCTGTTATCCCAAGGATTATATGCAATAAAAAAACGTGTACCCGATGTTCGTGACATTTTTGCAAAACTCCTCAATTGTGCTGTTCCACCATGAATATCCCTGTACAGATCCCATTGGTTACGTTGGTCAAGGCCAAGTCTTGGCCATGTAGGCCAGATTCCAAAAACGTCAATGTTCCCGAATAGTTCCATTCCCTGTTTAAGTTCTTCCGGATAAGTATACTTTCCCGTGAGCCTGTCATAAAATTCTCTGTCCCATGCCATTTGAAGAATAATAAGGTAACTATTCTTTATCCAGGCCAGATCATTTCTTTTATATAATGAATTATTAAATGCTTCAAGATCAAACAGATATCTGTCTCTAAACATCTGACGGAGCCCGTTTTGCCATTCACCCCTGAAAACTTCTGCATTGAGCGAGTAATAAACTTTTGCTTTTGGTGGCAATACAGTTGCATATCGTTTTTTTAATCCGTCAATAATCTTTGTACGGCGTATTACTGAACAAACTGAATATCCGTTTCCGGTAAAAAAGGAGGAATATCCAAGTTCCCAGGCATTATCAGGCAGTATGACTCTGACAGGCTGAAACCCGGGACGAAATAAATACGCCCTGGCCAGATCAGACGGCCCTCTTCCGGTTATATAAACTGAAGCTGAATCTTCGCCAAATGGCACAACATTGCTTATAGTTACAGTATCATTCCCTTTGTTCTCAAATGCCAATTCACCTTTCCATCCTGAAGAATAATGACCTGATGATCCAAAGGTCACAGAAATACTCCCAAAATTCTGAGTATACAGATCGGTTGTCAGTATAGCTTCAACTTCTCCGGAAAAGTGCAGCCTGTCATTAAGAAGAAAGCTGAAGAGAGGTCTGCTCCGTGACAAAATAATTGAGGTGCTGTCTGAAAGAATCAGCTTGTCTGATTTCAGATATCCGGCTTTTTCCAGCTTCAAATTATAAAGTACCTGTGAGTAACCTGATAATTCCAGAATAAGAATGGCAAGGAGCGATATAAATATTGCTTTTGAAGTTTGCTTCATTTTTGTACAGGTTTAATGTGTCAATTTTCAAAATCAATTATTAATAATCAGTAACATTTTCGATATTAATTCGTACAAAAGCTAAA
>PMNJ01000037.1 GCA_003162595.1 Bacteroidales bacterium
TCTTCCATAAGAGCTCTGTCGAAATGGAAGGATTTGATTAATGCCTGAAAAACCATTTCTCCTGTCGAAATATCGAGAGCTCCGACAACCTGGTTATTATCTCCTTTTATATCCTCCATAGGAGTATGGGAGTAGAAACCGATATAACCGTTTTTGGTCATGTATTTCTGTGCATTTGCTGCAAGAACGATATTCAGAAAGAATAAGAATAAAAATAGACGTTTCATAAAGATTTAATTAAATGTTTGGATTACCAGACATTAACAATTTCTTTAACAGTAAAGTTCGGATTGGTTAGCAAAGAACGCAATGAAACTTCTGTAAAATTTATCATTTAAGTTCTAATCCTTTTATTAAGTACACTTTGCGTATTCTTATCTAGTAGTTTGAAGGTTTCTTATTTTTCTTCAGTGTAAACACTCTTGAAATATTAAATCCGAAATGGATATCTCCTTTTTTCCACTGTCCTGTTGTTGCCCCGATAAATTGNNACATGTCCGCCTGTCTCGATATCAAAACCGAGCGACAGGGGATTATAGATCTGCTGGCTCATATAGGTTTTCGGATTTGCAATGTAGTAATATTCTCCATTCAGGCTTATTCTTTTTGAGAGCTTCAATCTTGCCCCGGCGCCTAAGGCATAAATATCATTCGGATCGAGCTCTGTGGCTACCAGATTACGATGAAGATACGACGGAGTAAGCTGAACTGACAATGCCTCGTTGATTTTCCGTGCTACCAGTATCTGGGTCACGTAGGCCAACCGTGATGTAAAATAATTTGTCCGGGTCTGATCAGTAAACTTTAATGTTTTAAGGGCAATTGCAGTGACAACAGAAACAGAGACCGGCATAACTTTGGCGCCTGATGACTGGCGTAAAATACTGAATTTTGCGAATCCGTCATAAGTCTTTTCAAACTCAGATCTCCCTACGCCAATCATAAGCCACTTAAATATACCATATTCCAGACCCAGATGAATATTTGACTGGTCAAGGCCGAAGAAGTTATAACCTCCGGAATTAAGCGTTCCGAACCGGTGTGATATTCTTACATCAAGTTGTCCGGGAACCATTCTCTCAATCGAATGTCCATTCATCACGCGGGTCGATTTGAAAGTAGCTGTTGTGTAGTTTATTTCCCGGGTAGAGTCCTGGTTAATAATGTTCATCAGGTCATCCTGGGCAAAGATCCCAAATGAAATAATAGATAAAATTAACGCGAGGAATAATCGTCTCATGTTATGCACTTTTTATATTCATTTAATTGTTAAGCATGCCTGCTTTTATCCAAATACGGACCTGGGTCACTTTGCACGCAGAAAGAGCACCGGAGATGGGCATAATTGGCACGCCGCTCCCGGTGAGTGCATTTATAAGCAAACCTGATGATGCAACAGTCTGAACACTTGAATAGCTTGTAAGTGAAATACCCCCTGAAGCTGCGGATCCGGAATGGCAGACTGTACAATTATTGCTCAGGATGGGAGCGATTGTTACGCTGTAAGTAACATTTGTTGTATCACACGTATTGGTAAGAGTAGGATATAATGCTTCTTCATTATCGTAATAACATGAGACAAAAAAAATCAAAAAAACGCCAAAACATGCCAAAGAAATAAGTAATCGCTTCATGCTGAATGAATATCTAATTGTTTAAAGATCCGCTATTAACCCATATCTCAAATTCTCTTATCTGGCAGGTAGACAATGCACCACCAACTGGCATTTTTGGGACGCCGCTTCCAGTGATAGAATTAACAAGATTCCCGTTTGCCGCTATAGTCTGGACATTGGCATAGTTTGCTAACACAATTCCTCCTCCGGCAGATGTTCCGGAATGGCATCCGGTGCATGAGGTTTGCATAATTGGCCATATAGTTCCGGAAAATGTAACCGGATTTATAGTATCGCAAACTTCCCCACAGGTCTCATTAAGAGCTCCATAGCTTATCCATTTCCCAATTGAATCGATTTGCGCAACGGATAACTGAGGGCTGTTTGAAGGAGGCATTTTTGATTCCCCGCCGGAAGATGAAATAACTGTGTATAATCTGCTTGCTCCCGGATTTCCGGGCGAGACAGAATTCATTATATTGGCATAAGTTGTATAATTATATCCCTCTTTATGTGAAGCCGCATCATGGCACCCTGTTGTAGCGCAATGTGATACAATCACCGGCAGGATGTCGCGGGAGAAACAAGCCCGTGCAACATAACTTCCGCCACCGCCACCTCCAGTCCCACCTGTCCCGGTGGTATCAGTACATACTGTTTCTGAGGCTCCCTGTTCAATCCATACTCTTATTTTTGTCCTGTTATCTATTGATAGAGGCTGCCTGGGTGGCATCCTGTTTCCCCATTTCGAAATAATTGCCTGGTAGGCTGTGCTGGCATCAGGATTGCCTGGTGTAATATCACGGATAATATTTGCATAGTTATTAAAGGCTGAACGTGATCCTCTTCCTGCTCCGTCATGGCAACCTGAAATGGCACAATTATTAATGAATATTGGCAGGATATCGCCTGTGAAACAGACCTCAGGTAAGTTTGCTATGTCTGCAACGTGCGAGCAGGAAGTAAACCATGAAAAAACAGTGATGAGTATTAAGAAGGACAGGGATAAATAGATTTTATCAGGCTTCATAAATCGTATCATGAATTCATGTTCAAAATTCGGAGTAAACAAATCTTTCCCTAAATTCTCCTTTATTTCCCCGATTGACCAGAATCTTCCTTCGTCAATTTCATCTTTATTTATTACGGGGACAAAATCAGAGATCGTTGAAAAGGAATTAACCAGTTCCCTTTCCCTGGAAGATTTCCAGACATATTTTCCTAAAAATTCCGGAACGAAATCATTCAATCCGAGCTCTTCTCCGGCTTCCCTCATGAGAGCCTCATACGGGGTTTCTCCGGAACTCATATGACCTCCCACAGATGTATCCCATTTACCCGGTTGGATATCTTTTGTTTTTGCCCTTTTCTGTAAAAACAATTCACCACCGCGATTAAAAAGGTGAAGATGAACGACAGGATGAAGAAGCATGCTCTTACCATCGTGGCAGACATTGCGCAGGGCTTTGCCAGTCTCATTACCCTCTTCATCGACTACCGGGAACCATTCTTCGGGGATAAAGTTTTTCATAACGTAACAAAATTAGGAAATTTATGTAACATTATAGTCACTTTCCTGGCTTAATGAACTCACCCCCATCCCCCTCTCTGCCTCGCAAAGAGGGGGCGTAAAATATTGAATATTAGAAAATTCCCCCTCTTTACAGGAACGACCGTTAAGAAATTGCCCGGTGGGCAATTTTAGGGAGGAGCCTGACTGCAGAGGTGGCAGAGTGGGGAAAAGGGGGTGAGTACATGTTAGCTCAGATCACCGTAAACCCACACCGTATCATATTCCCATCCTCATCCACAGCAGTGAGAATATGATTACCTGATCCTGTCAGCATTTCCAGCTGATGAATAAACTGCGTTGTACCTATATAAGTCTCATCAAGATGCCAGAAGACTTTTTTTGATGGGTTCCTGTGGACGACTTCAGTTATGACCCTTGTTAATTCTCCGGTCTGATCGCGGGGGATGAATATTTTTATTCCGGCAGTAGGATAGATGAACTCCATCACCGGAAGGTTCTTGCTCAGGGAACAACCCTGTCCAACAGGAGGAAGAGTCTTATATTCAGGGTGTTTCTTCCTGTAAAAATATTCCATGGCAGGAGGAAGAACAAACCATGGTTCATTGGTAATTTCACCGGGTGAAACACAATCTGAAGTCACCTGAAGGGTTTTTGATTTATTTAAATGTACAATCTGATGATATGGACAGGTCTCACTTCTTAATCCATTTATGCAGGCAGGGATTTCATCTGTTTTCTGGCAATCGGTTCCTGCCCGGAAGCCGCTCATACTGCAAACTCGTATCATTGTAAGATCTTCGTATGGTGTTTTAAACCAGGCTCCTGACCCCATCATGTTAACCAGATCGAACATTAAAGGAGCAGCCGCAGTTATCCCGGTCAGTCCCGGTCTTCCCTCGCCTGTTGCATTCCCTACCCAGACTCCAACCACATACCTCGGAGTGGTTCCCACGGCCCAGCCATCCCTGAAGCCGAAGCTGGTACCTGTTTTCCATGCAAGATCGGGTGAAGAGGAAAAGTATTGCCAGCCCGATTCACTCTCGGGCCTGTTTACCTTCTGAAGAGCTTCGTATGTAAGCCAGATGGATGAGGCAGAAAGCGGCGGATCAGGTTCTTCAGTCTTCAATGTATTTGTAACTGTTTCCCTGATAAGAACCGGGGAATGATAATCCTCTTTATAATATTTTTTCACATCGAGATACCTGTTCAGAACCCTCGAGAGGGAGGCATAGACACCTGTGAGATCCCATAATGACGTTTCTCCTCCACCCAGAATAAGAGAAAGTCCATAGTAATCAGCAGGTTTATTGAAAGTTGTAAAACCGGTTTTACGAAGGAGATCAAGGAACTTCCCGGGGTTATATTTCTGGAGCATTTTAACTGCCGGGATATTCAGAGATTGGGAAAGTGCAGAACCTGCACTTACTGCCCCGCTATAGCTCAGGTCAAAATTCTTTGGGGAGAATCCGGGAAACCTTGTGGGAACATCGGCAATTAGAGTATTCGGTAAAATATCTCCCGACTGCTGGATGCCCGCATAAAGAATAGGTTTGAGGATACTTCCAGTACTCCTGAGGGAGTGAATGATATCAACATCTCCGCCATGTGCCTGAGAATCTTCGAGTGTACTGTTACCGACATAAGCCAGGACATTGCCTGTTTCAACTTCGACTATAAGGCAGGCTGAGTTGAAAATATAATTTCCGGCAAGATCTTTCTGATGTGTATTTAATATTTCTGTTGCTTTCTCCTGAAGAGCAGGATCAATCGTTGTCTTTATTATTTCACCCCTGTTGGTCATGAAAAAATGATCAGTCAGATGAGGTGCTTTGGAGGGCAATGGTTTAGGTTCTCCGGGAAGAGGTTCATCGAGAGCCAGAACCAATGTGATTGAATCGATATATTTTCTTTCATAGAGACGTTTGAGAAGGGCATCACGCTTATGTTTGAATATCTCCTGGTTTCTTCCCGGGTAAACAAGGGAAGGGGAGTTTGGGAGAATTGCCAGGGCGGCTGCTTCAGCCCAGGTAATGTCTGCCGATGATTTTCCGGTGTAACGCCATGCCGCTGCTTCAAGGCCTACCGTGTTTCCTCCGAACGGAGCATTGGAAGTGTAGAGCTGAAGTATTTTCTTTTTTGAACGGAACATCTCCAGTTTTAACGCCGACAATATTTCAATTATTTTCTCACTATAACTCCTTGGTTTATTTCCCATCGAAATTCTTGCAACCTGCATTGTTATTGTGCTGCCTCCGCTGACTACCTCTCCGGC
>PMNJ01000203.1 GCA_003162595.1 Bacteroidales bacterium
ACCGTATCAAAAATAGCAACCGGAGAGGCAAAGCCAAACGGGGAAATTGAGGTTCAAAAAGAGATCGTACTTCCGTTCCTCGATCCCCTTTCGATACGAAAAATACCGATGATCGGTCAGAAAACTTACCAGATACTTCGTTCAATGGGCATTGCTACAATTTATACCCTGAGGAATATCCCCGTTGATATGCTTGAAAAGCTGATGGGCAAAAATGGTATTGAAATGTGGAAGAGAGCCAATGGCATCGACTCTACTCCTGTCATAAGCTACTCGGAACAGAAATCAATAAGTACAGAACATACTTTCGAAAAAGATACCACCGACCTCGTGAGGCTGAATCAGCTGCTGGTAAGCATGGTGGAGAAGATTGCGTTCGAGCTGAGAAAACAGGAGAAACTCACTTCATGCGTTACTGTCAAGATAAGGTATTCAAACTTCGATACACATACACTGCAGAAACGGATACCCTATACATCATTTGACCATGTTCTTGCCGATATCACCAAAGAACTCTTTGCAAAACTCTACCAGAGACGCATGCTTATAAGACTTATTGGTGTAAGATTCAGCCATATGGTAAGAGGAGTTCAGCAGCTTGACATGTTTGACGATACTCCGGAAAAAGTCAGCCTATATATGGCGATGGACAGGATAAGGAGGCGTTTCGGGCGTAATGCGGTCAGGAGAGCCTCAGGAGTGATGACGGTAAGCGAAAGAGAGGGAAAAGCCCTGAAACAGCTTGAAAATGCTCTTAAAGAGCAAAATATGATGGAGGAGAGACTAAAAAAATATATGATGTATGGAGGAAGATAAAAGTTTGGAGTGCCTAGAGTTAACATAATCTAAAATTAAAATATATGGAAAATAAAGAGTTCAGCAAAAAGCTAGAGGCAAGAACAAAAACATTTGCGATAAGGATTATCAAATTGTCAGCTACCCTGCCGAATACAGTTGAAGGCAAGATCGTCAGAAATCAGTTGACTAAAGCAGGAACCAGTATTGGTGCAAATTACCGTGAAGCAAACAGAGCAAGAAGCAGAGCAGACTTTAAAAAACAAAATTAAAATCTGCGAAAGTGAAGCCAGTGAAACCGGTTACTGGTTAGAAATTAGTATAGATATGAAATGGTCTGAAGCTACTGAATCAGAATCAGCCCTCAATGAATCAAATGAGTTGCTGGCAATTTTCACTTCAATTGGTAAAAACTTAAACCTCTAGTCACTTTAGTCACTTTAGTCACTTTAGTCACTTTAGGCACTTTAGGCACTCTAGGCACTCTAGGCACTTTAGGCACTTTAGGCACTATGTATTTAAATTGTCACTCATATTACAGTCTCCGCTACGGAACCATGTCAGTTGAACAGCTCGTGCAGAAAGCACTGACTGCCGCGACAGATACCATTGCTCTTACCGATATCAACAACTCAACCGGAATTCCCGAATTCTCTGGCGAATGCAGTAAAAACAACATCAGGCCTGTTGCAGGTATAGAATTCAGAAATGAGAATGAACTTCAGTATATCGGAATCGCGCGTAATAACAAAGGTTTGCAGGAGCTTAATGAATTTCTTTCTGACCAAAATTTCAACAAGTCCTCAATTCCATTTCCGGCACCTCAATTCTTCGAATCGTATATAATATATCACCTTAAAAAAATCCCTGCACGTAAACTCTTGGATAATGAACGCATCGGAATAAGACCTAACGAGCTGAACAGACTTCTGACCCTTCCTTCATCAATAAAAAGGAGTTCTATGGTTTTACTGCAGCCGGTTACTTTTGCAGAAACAGACGACATCTTTATCCACAGGAGCCTCAGGGCAGTTGACAACAATATTCTCCTCAGTCACCTGCAGCAATGGCAGTGTGCCGGAGAAGACGAATTCTTCAGAGATCCTTCCGCTGTTGAAAAAATCATGAAAGAATACCCATGGCTGATTACCAATACAAGAAAGCTTCTGAATGACTGTAATTTACAATTTGACCGTGAAAGTCTTAAAAATAAAAAGATCTATTCAGCAAGCAGATATGATGATAAGCTGCTTCTCGAAAAGCTTGCCTGGGACGGAATGGCATACAGGTATGGCAGACAGAATAATGAAGCAAAGAAAAGAGTAAAGCACGAGCTTGAGATAATCGACAGGCTTGGTTTCTCTGCCTACTTTCTGATAACATGGGACATCGTAAGATATTCAATGTCCCGTGGTTTTTATCATGTCGGTCGTGGCAGCGGTGCAAATTCAGTTGTTGCTTATTGTCTGAAAATCACCAATGTTGACCCCATTGATCTAAACCTTTACTTCGAGAGATTTATTAATCCGAAACGAAGCAGTCCCCCCGACTTCGATATCGACTATTCATGGAAGGAACGTGATGAGGTCATCGATTATATTTTCAAGAGATATGGTTATAGACACACCGCACTGCTTGGCACAATGAGCACCTTCAGAGGAAAGTCGATCGTGCGTGAACTTGGAAAAGTGCATGGCTTACCCAAGGAAGAGATTGATTCTCTTATTGATAATCCTTCAGCAGAGACAAACAGGAATGAGATAACCAATATTATTTTCTCGACAGGTCTGAAGATAGCTGATTTCCCCAATATGCGTAGCATCCATGCCGGAGGCATTCTCATCTCTGAAGAACCCATTACCTGTTACACCGCTCTAGATATGCCTCCGAAAGGCTTTCCAACGACCCAGTGGGATATGTACACTGCCGAAGAGATCGGCTTCGAGAAACTCGACATTCTGAGCCAGCGTGGAATAGGGCATATCCGCGAGAGTGCGGAAATAATCCTGCGCAACCGGGGTATCGATGTTGATGTTCATGCGGTACAGAAATTTAAAAACGATGAAAAGGTAAAAGAGTATCTGAAGATCGGTGAAACGAAAGGATGCTTCTATATCGAAAGTCCTGCAATGCGCGGCCTTCTGAAAAAACTGCAATGCGACAATTACACTACTCTTGTGGCTGCCAGTTCCGTGATAAGACCCGGTGTTGCGCGTTCAGGTATGATGAAAGAATATATTTACAGGTTTCATAATCCCGGGAAATTCGAATATATACATCCGGTTATGAAAGAGCAGCTCGCAGAGACATTCGGTGTAATGGTCTACCAGGAAGATGTGCTGAAAGTCTGTCATCACTTTGCAGGATTGGATCTTTCTGATGCTGACACACTGCGACGTGCCATGAGCGGCAAATACAGATCTAGACAGGAGATGCAACGCATAATTGAAAGGTTCTTCTCAAACTGTCGCGAAAAGGGCTATAGTGATGATGTTACAAAAGAAGTGTGGCGACAGATTGAATCTTTTGCAGGGTATTCGTTCTCTAAAGCACATTCTGCTTCATATGCCGTTGAAAGTTTCCAGAGTCTTTATCTTAAGGCTCATTATCCTCTTGAGTTCATGGTTGCTGTAATAAATAACTTCGGAGGCTTTTACAGGACCTGGGTCTATGTGCATGAAGCGAGAAGATGCGGAGCAACTATCCAGCTGCCATGCGTTAATAAAAGTAATTACAAGACCACCATATACGGTACAGATATTTATATCGGATTCATTCATATTATGAGCCTCGAGTACAAGCTTGCCCAATCAATTGAAGTGATACGCGATGCAGAAGGTTCGTTCTGCGATCTGAACGATTTTGTTACAAGAGTAAATCCCGGGCTTGAGCAGGTAATTCTTCTTATAAAAGCAGGGGCATTCAGATTTACAGGAAAGAAGAAGGCGGTACTTTTATGGGAAGCTCATATGATGATTAACAAAAACAAACCGGATAATATTCGTCCGCTCTTCTCCTCTCCTGTCCGTGACTTTTCTCTTCCCGATCTTGTTCAGGGAAAAATCGAAGATGTATATGATGAAATCGAATTATTCGGTTTTCCTGTCACAATGAGCTGGTTCGATATGCTTGAAACACCCTTCCGTGGCGAAGTATCAGCACGAAGGATGAGTGAATATACCGGCAGAAAAATCAGGATGGTCGGACACCTGGTTACCATAAAGTATATCAAAACAATAAAAAATGACTGGATGAATTTCGGATGCTTTATCGATTCTGAAGGCAATTTTTTCGATACGACCCATTTCTCTCAATCGCTTAAAAACTGGCCATTTAAAGGAAGCGGCTCATATCTGATCCTTGGAAAAGTCGTTGAAGAATTCGGGTTTCCTTCTCTGGAGGTTGAGAAGATGGCAAAACTGCCTGTCAAGCCGGATCAGAGATACTAGCCGTTATCATGTCGTGCAGCTTTAAGTATACCTTTGATACCCTGTATTTTTCTTATAATGCCATAAAGAATATCACTGTTTGGAACCATAATATTTAGTATCCCTTCAAACATGCCGTCAGCCATATTATAATTAAAACTCCTGACAACCGCCTTTTGGCCAGCAATTACATCGGCAATTTTATTTACCATACCAACATCCTCAATTCCTGTTATTTTAATTGTAGCTATGAATGAAGGACTGCTCTTTGACTTCGACCAGCGGGCAGCTATTACTCTGTAAGGATACCTGGCCATCATATTGTGCGCATTCGGGCAGCCTGTCCTGTGAATTTTTATTCCTTCAGAAATTGTGACAAAACCAAAAACACTGTCGCCAAATACAGGATTGCAGCATTTTGAAAATTTATAGTCAAGTCCTTCTACCCTGTCTTCAATTATCAGGTAATCAGAAATCTGTAAATCAGTCTGTTCTTTTGTCACTTTTTCTGACAATACTGGTGCCGGAGGATTTTCTTCTATTGATTCCTCCTTTAATAAAACCTCTTTAATCTGAAGGAGTTCCAGCTTTTCGGTTGAAATAAGATAATACAGATCCTGAGCCGTTTTCAGACTATAATGATTGAGCAGTTTTTGTATCAGTGTATCACCATAAACTATCTTCCAGTTCTTCATCCGACGCATCAGTATTTCTTTTCCTTCAGCTGCTGCTTTGGTCTTTTCTTCATTCAAAACCTGCTTAATCTTCGTTTTTGCTTTCGTCGTAACGACGAACGACAACCAGTCCTGCTTTGGTTTCTGGTTTTTTGATCTTATTATGGAAACATGATCTCCATTCTGCAAAACATATCTGATTGTCACGTTCTTTCCATTGACCTTTCCTCCCACACACGAAGTTCCGACATCAGTATGAATATCAAATGCAAAATCAAGAACTGTCGCTCCGGCAGCCAATTGCCGCAGATCGCCTTTTGGGGTAAATACAAATACTTCATCGGTGTACAATCCTGACCGTACCTGATCAAGAAACGCATTGTCCTCTTTCTCCGATGATTCCAATATCTCACGCATCTTTGACAACCACGAGTCAAGTCCTCCTTCTCCTTTGATTCCCTTATATTTGAAATGAGCCGCTAATCCCTTTTCAGCAATCTCATCCATCCTGGTGGAACGGATCTGTACTTCAACCCATTTCCCCCGCGGCCCCACCACTGTGGTATGGAGTGATTCGTAACCATTCGATTTTGGTACAGAGATCCAGTCTCGTAACCTGCTTGGGTTGGGTTGATATAAATCGGTTACAACAGAATAAGCTCTCCAGCAATCAGATTTTTCATTTTCCTCAGGGCTATCGAGAATAATCCTGACAGCAAAAAGATCGTACACCTCCTCAAATTCCACTTCCTGCTTTTTCATTTTAAGCATAATGGAATGTATTGATTTTGTGCGACTTTTTATAGTGAATTTAAAGCCCTGCTTTTCAAGTTTTTCTTTCAGGGGAGCCGAAAAATCCCGGATCAGTTTATTCCGGGAAGCTGTAGTTTGCTTCAGACGGCAATCAACATAATTGTATTGTTCAGGTTCAAGATATTTAACAGAAAGGTCCTCCATTTCTGATTTGATATTGTAAAAGCCCAATCTGTGAGCCAGTGGTGCGTAGAGGAAATAGGTCTCAGAAGCCAAAGGTATTCTCTCTCTTTCAGGGGCATTATCAAGATTCCGCATGTATTCAAGACGTTCTATAAGCTTAATGAGTATCACCCTGACATCGTCTGCAAGACTTAACAGTAGTTTGCGGAAGTTTTCTGCCTGGTAGGAAGATTGCATAGAATCGATACCTGTAATACGTGCAAAACCATTCAGTATCTCAACAACCTTTTTCCCAAACTCTTTTTCCAGTTGTTTTGGGGTAATACTCAGATTGTTATATGAATCATGTAATAAAGCAGTGATAATTGACGTTAGTCCAAGCCCTATCTCTTCCGCAATAATTCTGGCTACAGAGAGTGCATGAAGGATCTCAGTCTCGCCGGTAAGAATTTTTTTATCACAACATGCTTCCACGGCAAGATCCAACGCTCTTCTTATAAGATGATTATCTTCAGGTGGTACAGTATTTTTAACAGCCAGAAGCAATGCCCGGTAACCTTTGTTTATTTTCTGTGCTTCAACGTTCATCAGCCTTTTTATATTTGGATTTAATCTATTAACTATAAATACCCCGAAATAGTTCTACTTTTAAAAAAAATCCCCGGAACTTTCTGGGAACCGGGGATTTCAGAATTTTCTTTTTTTATCTGAATGATATCCCCAGACCAATTGTGAGAACATTATATTGTGCCCTGGTGTAATCTGCATGAAATGTTATGACAGACATTTTTATCCTGAATCCAATATTTGCCCTGAGGCCGGAGAAGTTCACAATATCCATATTTGGATAATCTGAACCTTTTTTTACCCCGCTATTATTATATTGGACATATGGAGCCCCATTACCGGTAGGTGTTACCAGAACCGGTGTTGGAAAATTACCAGTCAGATCAATCGCAGTTTTCGTTTTACAATAACCAATTCCTCCATAGAAAGTAATTACCGGCAGATTGAGTGAGGCTATTGCACTGATATTTAAAGCCTGAACACTGATTTTAAGATTCTGATCGTTGAATGAAGTAGCTATATCATAAGGAGTTGTATATGCACTTATTGAGGGATCGGGTTGTAAATCCAGAGGTACATTTCCCTTAATTTTAGTGTATCCGCCAAAAAGTGAAACATCAAAAGGTAATAGTTTGTTTCCCGGCAGGTACTGCATTAGGCTGTGAACAAGTCCTACGCCCCATAAAGAAACATTTCCGTCCTTAATGTTTATTTTGGGTACGAATCTAAATTTCAATTCTGTTCCAAATGGTAATCCTATTCCAACCTGAGCAGTAGGAACAGGTATATATCTCCAGGCTGTTCCCGGAGGCGTATTGAAAGTAACAAGATTTGTTCCGTTTGAACGATATGTCATCAGGGGACCACTTTTATCAGGACCAGCCACAGTAGAGGCTACGCCTGTTCCTGTTAATGATGATGAGAGACCAATCTTGGATACATCAAAAGTTTCGGCAGATGTGGGAACAATCCCAACACTAATACCTGTTGTGATGTCGAATCCAAGAAGTTTATGAGGCTTAGCCGTATTATACCACCCTCCATTAAGTCCTGCACCGAAGGCATTGGCAAATGGTGTAATATATTCCTGAAGATATTTTGCACCGTCAGCCGGTGCACTTCTCAGAAAATTAATATTCTTAAACTGTGAAAAGGAAACAGATGAAAATAAAACCAGGATGATTATCAGAATTCCTGATCTTTTAATGATTTGCTTGCTCATAGGTTAAGTATTGGTTCAAGTTTCGGATTAATACAAATATAAAAAAAATTCAATCTGGATATATACTGCATTTTAAGACGCATCTATTCTATAGACAAATTCATACAAATAATGGTTGCTTCCGGAACTTATGAGATGCATTCTTTATTCATCAGGACTTTTCTTTTGTATCTTATCAAGGTCCTTAAGCTCTTGCATATCAAGACTTTTTGACATATCGGAGATATTTTTTAGATTTAATTCTCCTTTAATTGAAATAAGTGAGTTACCTCCAGGACCCCCTTTCACAACAAGTAATTCCGAAATAGTATTTCCCTTTTGTTTTATTAAAAACTTTGTAATATCGGGTCCCTCTTTAATTACCATAAGTTCTTCATAAACTGACAAATCGAGCTTTTTGCTGAGTTCCGAATAAAAATTCAGGTTTTTATTCAGCAATGAGTCTTCAACTGAAAGAATCTTTATTGACTTGAGTTTATTTATAACATTGTCTGCATCTTTATTCTCCGGATCCTTATTCGCGAACAGACTGAACATCTTGCTNNGAGATGGATACAACTGTGAATCCCTGTTTTTCAGAGTATTTATTAAACATCTCATCGACAGGATTGCTTTGAGCCTGCATCATCATTGTCAGGCACAGTGCGGTGAAGGAAAGAAAAATCTTTTTCATATCATTGATTTTTATTTATTTATATTTTTATCAACAGGTACTTGAGATATTTCAATTGCTCTTTGAAGTTTATCAAGTTTCCTCAGGTTCTTCTCAATAATTCTTGTTGATTTATTCAGAGACTCAAAACTTTTTCTGGAAATCTCATTTATTTTACCAACAGGTTCCAGAACCTGAGCCCCGTGATTCAGCTGGGATGAGACATCCCTGAGAATTTTAATTGTTTCTGCATAAGCAATCTCAGGATCTGAAAATGTATCTGCTGTTTCAGTTCTTCTAACAAAGAAGAAGTAAGATCCCCCCAGGATGAGTAAACCAGCTGCTGCGCTCAAGACAGTAAGAAGATACTTTTTCATCTTACGCGATCTGCTTTTTAAGTCAGAAGTGTCAATCCCGGCTAAAATCCTTGCTTCAAAGTCAAGTGATAGTTCAGGAAGTTCTGCTGATTCAGTATAATAGCTGAAAATCAGCTTTTCAGCTTCATAACCATCAGGGATATTCCCTTTCCTGAAATAATCTCTCAAAGCACTCTCCTCTTCTTCGGTACTTTCTCCGTTATAGTACTTTTCGATCAACCTCTTTAATTCCTCTTCGTTCATACTGATATTTATTAAATTCTTCTCTGATTTTTTTTCTGGCTCTTGACAAAGTCACTCTCAATGTATTAATATTCTGCCTGGTACTGACAGCTATTTCTTCATAAGATAGCCCTTCAATCTCCCTGAGTTCTATCACCTCCTTATAGATATTTGGCAATTGGTCAATAATATGATCCAGAATATTTTCTGATTCCCTTCTTTCCAAAAGCTCATATGGAGATGGGGTTTCAGTTTTTAGGAAATCCTGCTGAATGTTTTCCTCCTGAACAAGGTGCTTTCTTTTTCTGAGCTGATCGATACAAAAATTTTTAACCATTGTAGTTGCCAGTGCCCGTATGCTATTATATTCATCCAATTTATTTCCAAGGTTCCAGAGTTTAATGAAGACTTCCTGAACAGCATCTTCCGCTTCCTCCTGATTCCGGAGGAAGCGGAAGGCATAACCGTATAGATGACGATTATGCTGCCGGACAAGATTATTAAAATCTTCCCTTATCATTTCAGCTTCAGGCAATGATTAATGTATCCATAAAGATAGCTACATTATTAATTACTTCTGATTTGGGATGATGTTCAATCCATGGTTTTTCCCGGCATCTCTTGAAAACTTTTTTGCGTCCTGATATGTCATATTTCCTTTCACCTGAACGAGGGCATTATCATTGCCTCCTGCAATAAGCAAAAATTCTTTGAACTTATTACCTTCCGAATGAACCAGCATTCTAACATCCTGGTCCGATTTTTTTATTCTCATGAACTCTTCATAGTTTTTCAGATCGATATCATTAATGACCTTATCATAAAAATTATCAACTGTAATACTCTTATCCTCCTGCGCAAGAATTCGTATCTCTGTAATATTCAGAGGAATTGAATTATCATCATCATTGTCGCCCAGGCAGTGGGCCAGTTTAAGGAGATTGCCATTTATGGTTACTGTTGTAAATCCATCTTTGCCTGCATATTTTTCAAATAAGTCATCGATAGATTTCTGTCCGTAAGCAATGGTTACTGTAACCATTAAAATAATAAGTACTAATAGTTTTTTCATAACGCATGTATTTAAATTATTAACTGGTTCTTAATACATGACGCAGGGAAGACGATTTCATTACAAACATTTGCCCCCGTACATCTACAATTGCGAGCCCGACGAAGAAGGGTGCGGCAATCTTAAGCCCCGTCTGAATTTATTTTATCGGTGATTTGGGCTCTCTTGAGGAGTAAACAATCTCACTATAAGGCATAAAAAAAGGAATTAGTTTTAATTCCTTTTTCTTTTTTGTGATCCAGCTGGGACTACAATTTAGACTGATTTTAAGCTGTATACATGGGTCTCTGGCGTAACTCTGGCAGACAAAAGCTCCACTATTTCTAGCAGAGCTCGTCTGTTTTTTACTTCTTCGTTGCAAGAAACCTGTCCAGAGATTTCTGGGTTGTTACTTCGTCTGCTACTAACTTCATATAAATGTCTTCAGGTGTTAGTTTCGGATATCTTAATTCATAAATAGTGTACCATTTTTCAATTGCCTTTCCACTTACAGGAGTTTTTGGTTGAGAATTCATCTGGATAAGTTTTGATTAGACTGTAAAGGTATTATTTTCTTAACTTCTGATGCTCTTTATGGTGACAATCTATATTGAGCTTATTGAGCTTATTCAGATTAGAAAAGCAAATCCCGGATTTCTCCAGGACTTCTCTCACTGCATGGTGATGTGCTTTTCATAGTACCGTCCGAGTTAGCTGCTGCTATTTTTTTAATGTATATCTTATACCTATTAATCCGTCCCAGTAATTAAAGTCATTTCTATTATGAATAAGTCCAAATACTACAGATGATTCGATCATAATTGATAATGTCTCATTTATTTTAAAATTACTACCGAATCCTAAATCATAAAACAAGAAATAATCAGAGTTTTTGCTTGTAACTGGATAACCACCAAGTGTTCCTACGTTGTAATAGTGTAGATATGAATTCCTTAATGACATCTTTATGTAAGGATCTATGTTTTTAGCGTTGCTAATGATATAGTAATTAATCTGTAATGGGAACTCGATTAAATAGCTTTCTGATTTTGATTTTTCTGAGGGAGCATCGAAAAGTAATTGCGAAATATTCTCGTGGTTTCTGTTGAAATCTATGCCGAACGAATAAGAGAATTTATCAGTAAACCTATGTTCCGCTATGAAGTCAAGAGAGAATAAATATGAATTGTAAGGATAATAGGTGTACGAGTCAAAAAGATTTAATCCTAGTTTTGGAGAATAAGAAAGAGAAACAGACCAGGGGAAACTCTGCGAAGTCTTGGAATCTTGTCCCGATACGATTACTGTCATTGTAATCACCAAGAGAATTGAGAAACAGATTATTTTTTTCATTTGGTCAGATTTTGATATAAAATTAGTCATTTTAAATGAAATGTCAAATCAGGATGCTGTTTGTTAGTTATTTACACAATATTCTATGTTCTAAAGTCATGAGTAGGCAAGCCTTATAGTTGCAGCTAACGTCCGAGTTAGTGGTTAGGCTTTTTATATTAATCTTAACAAGTTCAGTATTTTCTTTTTATTATTGAACAAATTTTAATTATTAGCATAAAAGATCAAGTTGTAGGTCCCCTTGGAATAAAAAGTAAGTTGATTAAAGTCTATTTTATATTTGTATGTACTATCTAAGTTGCCAAAAAGATAATCTTCCCATTCATCGCCTTTACATGAGATTTGAGTACAACCTAAGATTTTTATTTTAACAGTTACAGAATCCATTGTATAAGTACCTCCACAACCATTACAAACACCTGTACCATGTAAGGTACTAATTGAATCGACAAAAACTATAGATTCTTTTGTCAGTGTTTCAGGATAATAAATAATCGAATTGGTTGAAGTGTTTTGAATAGCTGTTAAAGTCCATTTTGTATTAGCAAATGGCTTGAGTTGGACCTGTTCCCTTTCACATGCAATTAAAAGTAAAAGAGCAGATATTAGAAATGCATTTTTCATAGTATTTTAGATTAGAGAGACAATAATAAAATAAATATTTATATTACAAATTCTATGCCAGAGTGACGCTCCTTACAGCTAACGGGAGTCTGTCTAATAACCTATTTTATATTCTTTTTTATTTGGAACCTATACATGAAAAATTTCAAATATTCGATTCTCAGGGACTTCAATTTAGTTATTAGACAGTCTGACGGCCCGGCGGTTTATGAGTTGCCGTCCGCGTCAGGGTTGGCATACGTTTTTGCATAGTCCCGATAAAAGGACGGGAGTTGTCCTGGCTGCCGTGGCAATTAATTAAAGCACCGTCCGAGTTATGCGTAGTATTATTTGATGAGTTCTCGTTGTAGTTCATTAAACTTCCAATCAAAGTATTTTTTTGTAAGCGAATTCAGGTAGATTATTTTCGTCTTTGAATTTACTCCCCATGAAATCATTTGTTTATTTTCAGGATCGAATTCTTCAGGGAATTTTCTTGTGTGGTGAGTTGAACCATATGAATATAGTTGTGCCTGAAGATTTTCAGGATCTCTAAGCATATCAGGCCAATCCTTTATTTCAATTTTCCAGTTTATTGAATTTATAAACTTGTCAAATGTCTTTTGAGCCAATATATCAGGAACAGCTTCATCAACACTTCTCAAAATCCTTGAAATAAAATCACTAAGAACTTTATTGTTCTCATCAATTAAGAATCTAATAGCTAATAAGTAGGGTAAATAATCTGATTTATTTTCATTCTCCTTGAATAACTCATGACGTAGAGTTTTTATTTCAGAAAGGACATCCTGTACTTGAACCTTTAATGGGTCATAACGGTCCCTAAGTATATTTCCAAAAATATGTGCTAACTGCTTCTTAATATTTTCATTTGCTTCTTGTGCACTTGAATATGATAGAAAACCATTATTGACTGGGTAATCAATAAATTCTTGAAGTAAATTGAAAGTTTTTTCTGGATTATCCATATCTGGAAAACTTCCAAGATTTTTGTCGAGCATCTGTTTGTCAAATACTCGTTTATAAGCAATTATGTCTCTGTCAACTAAGAAGATAACAGGAATCTTATTATCTCTTGCAACTTTGAATTCGTTATGGGTTATACTTAGACCGTTTAGAGAAATATTTCCGTACTTTTTCCCTACTATTAAAATTGCGATTTGGCAATCTTTTAGCGATAAATAGCAAGCATCTTCCACTGACAAAGCAGGTAGATAACCTATGTCACCAAATTCACTCATGACTGGATTATATCCCAAGCTTAATATAGTGTCCCTTATGGCTTCCCTCAGATATTGAAGATCTTGAATAGTTGAACTTACGAAAATATTCGGTCTCATGTTGGGTGTTTTAAATTAAATGATAAAATTAATCAAAATATTAAATTCTGATAATCAAGTTAATAAGTCATTTATTACGCATAACAGTCCAGCGGTTTGATTAGTTGCCGTCCGTGTCAGGGTTGGCGTGCGTTTTTGCAAAGTCCTGATAGGTGGGCGGGCGTTTGGTGTCATGATGAAGTTGTCCAGATGGTGTGGTCCAGATAAAGGGGCAGGATTTGTCGTGTCACAATAAAGTTGTCAAGGTGGCGATGCAAAAACCATGACAACTAGCGCCTTGGCCAGCAGCCCTATTGACTTTGTCTCTGTAGCAGGATTAGTCAAGGTGCCCAAAGCTAAATAAGTGGCTTAAAATTGATCTTATAGACTTTCTCATGCATTACGATGCTGTCAGGGCTGCGGAAGGCAATTACCTATACCATCCGTGTTAGGTGTAGGGTTATTTTAAAATTGTCTCTGGTCAACGAATTTGTCTCGTTATCTGATTTATATTAAGGATATTTAGTGTATTATCATTGTTGCAAAACTTACATTTTAGTTTTCAGATAATTGATGAATGCAGAACAGGTAATTAACATAAATTTTGCATCTTCCATTGTGACCTCTATGTCATCTTCTAATAGAGAGTGTCTAATACCTCCTGAATCACTTGTATACCCATACAAAGCTGAAAATGCATTTTTTAATGCAGGATGAATTTTATATTTTGATTCAATAACTTTAAGTGCTTTCCCTAATGTAGCACTTTTATCATTGGTGAGAACTGCGCAAAGGGATTCTACGGCTGAGATTGACTCTTTTATTGAGTTTCTATAATCTGGATTTTCTCTATTCGATAAATATTCTAGTGCTGTACTTAAATGAATTTCTACCGGTTTTAATCCTTTTGATGAATCCAAGGCTTGCTGGATTTCTTCAATTTCTTCGTTGGCAGTAATTTGGATAATTTTATTATCAATTATCCGATATCCAGCTGATTCCATTTCCAAAGTGTGATTACATTTTTCAAAAAAACCCATCCCAAATACTTGATAATCTAGGGTCGAAATATATTCAATTAGGTCATATTTCTCGTACCATTGGGCTTTAAAAAACCAATCTTTGAGTATGGCAAGGACTCCATTTATGAAAACAGTACCTATTCTATCAGTAGGAATTTCATCTAATCGATATTCAAAAAAATCTTTCCAAATTTCTTTGCAAGCGTATGCTTTCCTATCTAGAGTTGTTGATTTGGTTGTTCTGGTAATATTGCCAAAAAAATCGGATAGGATATTATTCCATAATCTATTTGCTAAAGATTGATCAATTGATTCAATCTGAATTAATTCTCTGACTGCTGTTTTTCCAATCCTTTGTGAAAATTTCATAAATAAAGTGAATTTATAATGTTACTTGATTCAGTTGCAAACAAAAGACATTTATAGTCAATTTTAATTGTGGGTTTTTATTATTTCATTTATGTTTTGAAAAAAGGGATATTGACTTTGTCTCGGCAGCAGGAACAGTCCAGGTAGCACAGAACTTAATAAGTGAGTTAAATTCTTCTCTCATAGACTTTTGAATGCGAAGATAAAATAGTCCGGGTTGCAAAAGGCAATTAATTAAACCGACCGAGTTATGTGCTGTAATATTTATTTTCTTTTGGGACCAGTCCCATTAGTACTTCTTGTCTCTTTAACGGTACTGGAAGGATGTTTGACAGCATATTTTTTTGTTGTAAACCTACCAGTTTTAGCACTCCTATAAATTGTCTTTCTAGTTTTGGAAGGGGTATTTTTTGCCATAGCTTGGTTTAATTAAACATTTTGTTGAAAAGAAAAATAAAAACAAGGACATACCCAACAACCAAGGATATAACCTTTAACCAAAAACAAAGCCAAGTCGGTTTATTTATTAAAGTAGAGGCTTGCAAAAAAGGATCTGACGTAATTTTGTTTTTCTTCTCATTAGTTCTGAAGAAAATATACCATGCAATAGTTTTATAAATGTATTGAGATAAATCTAAAAATAAAGTTGATATAAAGAATAACAGTGGAGTTATTAGCTCAGGACATATTATTTTATCGGTTGGCTCAGTCTGACGAAATATCCAAATAATTGCGATTCCAGCTAAAGCCATCTGTCTGGTAATGTCACTGACTTGTGCAGAAGCGTCTTCATAGACACTTTTATATTCACTAAGTTTCATTGCTTTATTTTTTGACCTGCTCCGTTTGTCGGTTGTTCCTATCTTTTGTTGAGGTTGATTTAGGTATCTTTTGGACGATGGATGTGAAATAATAACTACAAGTTACACCTAATTTTCAAATAATAAAAGTCACTTTTGACATTATTTTGTTTATACTTAGAGGCTTCTGTTGTGAATTATAGCACATAACTCGTTTATTGCGTTTTGAAACCGGAATTTTAAAATCAACCGTTCATCAGACGTAGTTATGTTTGTTACTCCTATCTGACAAACGCTTTTCTAAGGATAATTAGGTTGATCTTCTTACAGCTCCGCCCCATCAGTCACATATGCACTTCGCCAACAATCCGCTCAATATTCAACAAAAAATGCTAATGCCTGACTCTTCACAATCGATATGAAAGTTAAACAAAAAATGAGAATGGAGATATAGAATTGAATGAATTTTAGCATAAGGGCCCCGGCGGAATATCATATACCAACCGGGACGAAATTTTTATTCTTAATCAAGAATCTGAATCGTTGATAGATTAAGCTACTATGCACTAGGTGTTTGGTCATAGCGATGATCGTTGTCATCTGAATTACTGATGATTAGGTACAGGATCCAAATCAGGAAACATATTATTAAGAAGGTTTTCATGCAGTTAAATTTTTAAGTGAATTAATAGTGAAAATATCAGATCGATGATCAGACCGGGAGTTTTAAATAAAAAAATCTCATGAAATAGTCATGAGAATTCTAGCGCGAGCCGGATTTGCGAGATCCATCCAGCATCCGCCAATGCAAGCGATCGTAACCGAGCGACTAAGTCAAGGTTTATGAAGTAACCGAGAGGCCCCGACCTTGACTTGTTGCGAGGTTTTACATTCCGTAAAGATCGAGTTTGGCGAATGATGATGGATGGCGCAGGCTCGCATAACCCAAGTGAGGTTGCGATGGCCCGGAATACCTTGGATTGAATTGACTCTTCATGACGGGCAAAAGGAGCAACCGAACACCTATCTCCCTGGTTAATCGATAATCTCAGGTATGGTGTATAAAAACCATCTACCCAGGGATTAGCCCAAGTAGATGGATGTAGCACGGTTAGTTTTCAGTGGTTCTTGAGATTTTATAGTTGAGTTGAACCATCTCAAAATAGCCGAAAACAAAATACAGCATGACTCAACAACTTAAAAAAGCCACCCACTTCACATAAAGGAAATGGATGGCGGAATCCTGGCGTTCGATTTTTTGGGACCTATTAACCAGGAATTAAGGATAAACTTGTCTGATTTTAATCCTTGGGATATCATTCAAATCCAAGATCGTTCTCAGCAATATCAACGTAAGATCTGTGCCCTTCAAAGCAACGAGTGATAACTTATATCCATTCGATCTTAAACTGGCTCCAGTGGATCGCTATAGGGCTTTATTCATGCCCTGAAATTAGCCGGTTATGCAGCACATAAAACCCTTACAAACTTCTTCGCCTTTTCTTCGCTTTCTTTGCCTTTAGTTCTCACTTGGTAAAAGCGCGATGCCGCATATGACATAAAGTTTTATGTAGTCAAGTGGGAAATCAGAGAACTCAATTATCTGACTGATAATAGGCTTGTTACCTGAATGCTCCCTACAAGTTAATAGCCAGGACAAATCTTTCTTGCTCTGGCGTAGTTCCCACAACTGAAAATTTACATGCCGGAGGATCTTTTCACATTGATAACTTAGGATGGCATCGAACAACCAGTGAGCATTACAGTGAGTTCTTATAAAATCGCATCCGTCTGTTAGGAGAATAGGAGACTTTCCAGGAAAAAGGTGCTTGTGATAAAATTCTGTGCCTGTGAACTGTCTCAGGGCTCTTTTTATCTCATATGTATTCATAATTTTAGCTATTAATTTAAGAAAAAGGCTGCCAGGTACATCAAAATACCTTGCAGTCCATGAATCTTGAATCTGATAATTTAACCTATAACAGTTTCAGCTTTCTCCTTTTCCGGAAAGTATTGAAACTTTTCTGAGATCTTTACCTTCTTCCCTGTAGGAAGTTTCACCTCGAACGGAGTGCATGCAACTTTTTCAATTGAACCTGGAAGAGTTTGCCCGATAAGAGATTTAGCTAAATCGTCATCCAACGCACACGCTATAGTGGTTTTTCTAGCGCTGACATAAGAACGCGATGTTGCTTTTGACTGAAGTACGACTGCATTGCCTTGAATGACCAAGACCGTATAAGGTGTATTTGTCTTCAAGTTCGTTTTTCTTAAAATACCTACAATTTTCACGCACATTTTACATTAGTTTAAATTAGACAATGAATTTATTACTCTGCAGCACATTGGACTGCAGTTTTAGTAATAATTGGNNGAAAATTTCGGTATTGATAAAAAACCAAAAAGGGGTGTGTACGGGTGCCCATTTCAAACACAGAAAAATAGCTTTCCCCAGAGAGAGGTGGCGGGGTCAAAATAATAACGGATGGGCTCTTCTACGAATAGGTATAAGTATTACAAAAACTAGCCCCCCCCATAAAAAATTCTGAAAAATTGGGGCTTATTCATATACGGTCATTTTCCAGTTTCCGGATGTAAAATTAAGCCGGAGTCAAAGGAGATAAAGCTGACCTCCTCACGAGTTTGTATATAGTTATGTACATAATTATATATGTATAAGATTCTAAAAAAGCTGGGCTCACTTCTACCCGGTCTCTTATCCTTATATAAAAGGATGACAGAAAAAACATAAATGGATACTATTCTATTGTTTCTTCTTCCCAAGTATTTCAACCATTCGTTCTCCATTAATCTTCTTCTCCTTAATGATCAAGGCATCCTGAAGATCATAATGCTTGGGAATTCTTTCAATCTTATAGCTACAGTATATCTCTTTAAGGATTTCTTTAACCTGGTTTCTGGAATATGAACTGCCAACTGAGAATTGACGTTTAATCTCCATTTTTACCAGCTCATGGGTGTCATTAT
>PMNJ01000055.1 GCA_003162595.1 Bacteroidales bacterium
CCTTTTGAGACACCCTCTTTTTATTGTTAAGGTAAAAATTCAAAGTGTAACTGCAAAGAATTCTATTTTACAATTTAAAAAACAATTCAAAATCACTTCACACAACGAACAGAATAGCCATTGAAAGAAGCGTACGAGGCTCTCCCTAAAAGGCTACTGTTGGATCTAAGATAATAATACCAGGATCCTGGAGGAGTGTCTTCGGTTGAACTTCTGAAGTATACGCCAAAACCGAGATCATTCCATACTACCGGACTCGTATTAGACTTGCGAAAGCCTGCTGGAACTGCGGAAAAACCACTGGTATTATTAGTCGCCTGGTTATTCCCGACATTACCAGCTGTTGGATCAGTAGTCCAACCTGAAGTGCTTGACATGGATTTGCCAATGTCTTGTCCTCCAGAAGTGAATGCAAAACCGTTATTTATAAGGAAATTAGATAGAGTTATCCACTCTGCATCGGATGGCACATGCATTCCTGTTGGGCAAACACCAGCAGGGTCAGTTATTGCATAAAAAGTATATAATCTGCCATAAGTAGCCAGATTTGCATTATCATCATTATAAATCCATTGGTATTTGGGCGCAGTTTCTCCAGTGAGATCAACCGTGGTGGTCGTGGGTATTGATGCCCCTGTATTGTACTTTGAAGTTTTCAGGTTTTCCTTCATCCATACCTGGGTACCAATGGATACAAGGTTGTAAAAATTACCTTCTACATCATATATTGTTGAAGGTGTATGAGGTCTTACTGAATTTGAAGCAGAACTGGCCAAACTGTTACCATTGGCATTTGTGGCAATTACTGTAAAAGTATAAGCAGTGCCATTAGTAAGACCTGTTACAGTTATAGGGCTTGCTGTACCTGTTCCGGTAAAACTACCAGGAATTGAAGTCACAGTGTATCCTGTTATTGCTGAACCACCATTACTAACTGGTGCTGTAAATGTCACTGAAGCTTGAGCATCTCCCTCTATTGCTGTTCCAATTGTTGGAGAACCCGGAACTGTTGAAGGGGTTACTGAATTTGAAGCAGAGCTTGCTGGACTGTTACCGGCGGCATTTGTGGCAATTACTGTAAAAGTATAAGCAGTGCCATTTGTTAAACCTGTAACTATAATTGGGCTCGTGGAACCCGTCCCTGTAATAGTACCTGGATTTGAAGTTACCGTGTATCCTGTTATAACTGATCCTCCATTACTGGCTGGTGCTGTAAATGTCACCGAAGCCTGAGCATTGCCTTTGGTAGCTGTTCCTATTGTTGGTGCACCAGGAACTGTTAAAGGTGTCACTGAATTTGAAGCAGAGCTTGCTGGACTGTTACCATTAGCATTTGTGGCAATTACTGTAAAAGTATAAGCAATTCCATTGGTGAGACCTGTTACAGTCAGAGGGCTTCCCGTACCAGTTGCTGTAAAACTACCTGGACTCGAAGTTACCGTGTATCCCGTAATAGTTGAACCACCATTTGGTGGTGCTGTAAATGCCACCGTAGCCTGAACATTGCCTGCTGTTGCTGCACCTATTGTCGGTGCACCCGGAACTGTTGAAGGTGTTACTGAATTTGAAGCAGAGCTTGCCGGACTGTTACCGACAGCATTTGTGGCAATTACAGTAAAAGTATAAACAGTTCCATTGGTAAGTCCTGTTACCGTTATTGGGCTTGATGTACCTGTTCCGGTAAAACTACCTGGATTTGAAGTTACTGTGTATCCTGTTATAACTGACCCACCATTACTAGCTGGTGCTGTAAATGTCACTGAAGCCTGAGCATTGCCTTTTGTAGCAGTTCCTATTGTTGGTGCACCAGGAACAGTTGAAGGTGTCACTGTATTTGAAGCAGAGCTTGCTGAACTATTACCATTGGCATTTGTGGCAAATACTGTAAAAGTATAAGCAGTTGCATTGGTAAGACCTGTTACAGTTAAAGGACTTGCAGTACCCGTGGCAGTAATACCGCCTGGACTTGAAGTTACTGTGTATCCTGTAATAGCTGAACCACCATCACTTACTGGTGCTGTAAATGCCACCGTAGCTTGAGCAATGCCAGCTGTAGCTACACCTATTGTTGGTACACCTGGAATTGTTGAAGGTGTTACTTGATTTGAAGCAGAACTTGGTGTACTGGTACCAGTAGCATTTGTGGCAGTTACTGTAAAAGTATAAGCAGTTCCGTTAGTAAGACCTGTTACTAGAATTGGGCTTGAGGAACCAGTTCCGGTAATACTACCAGGATTTGAAGTTACTGTGTATCCTGTTATTGTTGATCCACCATTACTGGCTGGTGCTGTAAAAGTCACTGAAGCCTGAGCATTTCCTTTTGTAGCTGTACCTATTGTTGGTGCACCTGGAACTGATGAAGGGGTTACTGAATTTGAAGCAGAGCTGGCTGGACTGTTACCTTTGGCATTTGTGGCAATTACTGTAAAAGTATAAGCAGTGCCATTGGTAAGACCCGTTACAGTTATTGGACTTGTTGAACCTATCCCAGTTAAACCACCTGGAATTGAAGTTACAGTGTACGCTATAATAGATGAACCACCATTACTAACTGGTGCTGTAAATGCCACTACAGCTTGAGTATTTCCTGCTGTCGCTGTACCTATTATTGGTGCACCTGGAACTGTTGATGGGATCACTGAATTTGAAGCAATACTTGGAGAACTATTGCCATTTGAATTAGTAGCAATTACTGTAAAAGTATAAGCAGTACCATTAGTCAGCCCTGTAACTGTTATCGGGCTTGCGGAACCAGTTCCGATAAAACTACCGGGATTTGAAGTTACTGTATATCCTGTAATCGCTGAACCACCATCACTAAGAGGGGCCAGAAAAGTAACAGTGACTTGGGCATTTCCTGGTGTTGCTACTACATTTGTTGGAGCACCCACCACCGTATTTGTAGTAAAGGAAAGCTCATTTCCATAAGCAATGCCAGCACTATTGGTAGCATATGCCCGTACATAATACTTTGTACCTGGGAGTAATGCAGTAAGGTTGCTTGTAAAACTACCGGCGCCGGTCGCGTCAGAGGTTTTAAAATTATCGGTAGTGGGACTGGCAGTTGTTGCCCAACATACTCCTCCGGCCGTAATGGCTCCATTACCATCAGAAGTGATATTTCCACCCGAAACCGCTGTTGTCAAAGTAACTGAAGAAACTGCAGTGGTTGTAACGGTAGGAATTACAATAGGACTTGTAGTAAATGTAACCTCATTCCCATATGCAGTACCAACCTTGTTGGTTGCATAAGCCCTCACATGATAAAGAGTATTTGGAGTCAGCCCCGTCAAATTGCTTGTAAAACTTCCGGCCCCATTATCATCAGATGTATGTGACCCTGAAATAGCCGGACTTGAAGTTGTTCCCCAGCATACTCCCCGTGCTGTCACTGCAGCACCTCCGTCTTTTGAGATCATACCCCCTGTGGTTCCAGAATTAACTGTAATATTTGTTACAGTAGTTGTAGTTAAGGTAGGTATTACATCTTCCTTTTTGCAACTGTCGATTATTGCAATTCCAATTAATAAACAAACTAAAACTAAAAGAGGCACTATTTTTTTCATATTGACCATTATTAATTATTTATTGATAAATTTAATTATATCTTATTTTTTAAAGTAATATTCGGACTAAAGACACTTAACGAATAAACTATTTTTCGACGATTATATTATAATCTAATTAAGCAAATGAAGATTATTTTTTTGACTTTGCAATATTATTTTGATGAACTGCTAAAAAGAGGTGATAAAATACTGGTTCAATTATGATGATAAAAAATCTCTACCTTACAGAAGATTCGCAACTATAAAGTTATGTTTACCTCTTGAAATGAAAGATTGTATCTAAAATTCTTAAAAACAAAAATGCTCTGTATAATTGAAACTGTTTTAAGGAATTATAAAATCAAAAAGGGCTTCTGAATTATTTCCTCTTAATAAATGAGGTTAATCGATCCTTTATGCTATAGAATAAATAATTCGGAACATAACCCATTCGGTAGAAACTTCCATAATCATTAATCTTATCTGTGCTGGCCATAAACCGATTCAAACTTATAAGATTATCATTATCGACCGGTAATTGATTTGCTTTATGTTGAATAGAAAAGGCGTACTGAAAGCCTTCTTCTTTAGCTATACTAATGACAAGATCATTAAAATTACCGTTTGGGTACGCTATAGAAATTGGATATTTCCCTATCATATCAAAAATGGACTTATTGGATCTTCTTAACTCTTCAACAATTTCATCACGTGAATAATTAGTCAGGATTGAATGATTATGAGTGTGATTACCAATAGATGTATAGGGATGCTTAGCAAGAAGTTTAACTTCATTTTCATTAAGAGGTCTATCAATGTCTGACCAGGGATTAAGAGATGAAATGCCAAAATTACGAACAATGTAATCTACAATATTTTGATGCTTTAAACTCTTCAGAGATATTTGTTCACTTCTGATGTTTTCCAAACTGTTACCTTGCTTAGATCTATACTTGAAAATTATATCCCACCAGTAGGACTTATTTTCACTAATATTCCCAGTTGTTAAAAAGTAAGCTGCAGAAATTTTATATTTCTCAAGTATTTCACAGGAAAGCAGATTATTAAAATAGCCATCATCAAATGTAATCATTACATATTGCTGCGAACTATCGAGGTCATTATTCATATCTTCAGGACAAATAAACTTATAGTTATTTTTAAGAAAATATTTAATAAAATCTTCAAACTGGTTTAATGTCATATTATTCTGAGGATCAATATGATTCAGTTTCTTTTCTCTTTCAGACGCATACAGTCCGTGAAAATAAAACACTAATAAACGGTTCTTTTCATTTTTAAAGTTTAGAAAAAAAGGATTAAGTAACCTTCCAATCTTTTCAACAACAAGTGGACCATGTGAGTTGACAAGTTCTTTAATACGATTTGTATCCATTTTTTATGAATTTAATAAACTTTATCCCCATCTGGAGATATTTCGCTTTTTTTGTAACCAAGAATTAGTGATAATATGGCAAAATACCATAGACCAGTGGCATACCCATGTTCTGACATAAAAATCCAATCAATAAAACTTTCAATAATCTGCGAAAAGAGATATAATAAAACCAACAATGCAAGATCGGATACTACTCCATCAGACTTCATAAAAAGAATAAAAGCTTTAAATAAAGAAAAAATATATAGTAAAATAAAAAGAATCAACCCAACAAATCCCCAACGAAAAATGACTCCGGTCCAAACCATGTCAGCTAGAGCATTCTTCATAAGAACAGCCCAGTACGTTTGATATTCAGTAACGGAACCCATTCCAATAATTTTCTTTTCCTCATCAATATTAGAAATTACGTTTCTACTCATTGTGAATCGGATATTAAGATCATTTGGCCCCCTAGCTAATTGAGGATTCGTTAGCTCAGAAAACCTATTAATGATAAAATCAATATTTGTAGGAAAAACCTTTGAAATAACCAATAAAAATAAAACTCCCAATAGACAATACAATAAAACATTTCTTACAGCCAACCACAATCTGCCTTTTTTAAAACCCATTAGCATAGAATAAATTATAAATAGGCAAACTATAATTATACTAAAAGACCTGAAATATGTAATAACAGTAGCAATCAGATTGACTGCCAGCAATAATGAATAAACAAAAGGATTTTTTTTCATGTGTATCAGGCAGAAAGCGATAGAAAGAAAAGGCAATTGAGGCATAAACCACATTGTACGGGTTACTTCCTGTCCATTAAAGATCTCTTTCAGATACTCATGTTGCAGATAAATTTTAAAATGTAGTCCCTGATGCAGTATAAAAAGAAAAGCTGCGATGCTATTCACAACAATCAGACTTAACAGAAACTTTTCCAATACCTCGGGCTTATAATATGAAGCCCAATTCTTGATAATAAAAAACCCGGCAAACAACGACATTAGATTAATAAATTCTTTAAAGACACCAGTCAAAAGCGAATTATTAATAATTGCAGTTCCCAATCCTAAACCAGTTAGAATCAACAATCCAATTATGCAATAGTCCAGCTCATTTAATGGCAAAGTATTATACATCTTATCCGGCTTTTTATAAATACGGATAATTGAAAATAGTATCCAGAAAAGTACAAGCCAGATGAATCCAAGAATTAATCCCAATTTTCCCGGGATGATAAAAAGTTTGACATTCGTAAAAAAAATTGACTCTCTCATAAACATCAGGAAAGGAATGCCCAAAAAAAACAGAGGCGATTTGATCCCTTTTACCACAAAGTATAATAGTAAGACATAAGGTAAAACTATTCTGAAAAGGTCAATCATCTTTTTACAATTAAGTTAGTCTGGCAGGATAAATCTTTCATTAAGAAGCATTTAACAAACTAAATAAACATAAGTTAAGGTCAATTAAGTCCAACTCGCATCGGTTAAAATCTTGCATTGGCCTGGTAGTCCATTACTTCCTGTTCTGAAAAAGTCACCACCAATAACATCCGTATATCCAATATTAAAAATTAAATCAAGTGTCTCAACGTCATTCATTGATAAATAAAGTACAAAATGATAAGTCCCTACAGCCAAGGGCAAATTTGAAATTTCACATTTTATTGATCCGGAATCCTTATTTAAATCAATATTATCACTAGAAAAATCATTCCTCAAAAAAAGAAGTCGGTTTTCTCTGTCATCAATAATCTCAAGACAGACAACAACGTTTTTAAACAGTTGATTAGAGAAGTTTTTATAAACCAGTTCAAAGGTATATGTATCACCTGATAACATATTGTCTACATATATACCTTTGTCGTCTAATATTCTGAAATCAACAAACCTGACTTTCCCATTTCCTGTTCTATCCTTCCGGTCCGATAATGATACCTTAGAAATAGAAGACGTATTATCCAGGTAGGTAGAAATACCTTCCTTTGTGGGTCCTGTAAATATTTGTTTTCCTCCATTGAGGATAATAACTTTCTGACATAAAGATTCAATTGCTGCCATATTATGACTTACAAAAATCACAGTTCTTCCGCCTTCCATGCTGACATCCTGCATTTTACCCAGACACTTTTTCTGGAATTCGGCATCGCCAACAGCTAATACCTCATCAATAATCAGTATATCTGGTTCCATGTGTGCGGCAACCGCAAAAGCTAATCGTACATACATTCCTGAAGAGTACCTCTTTACAGGTGTATCCAGGAACTTTTCAACTCCTGAAAAATCAACAATTTCATCAAATTTACTTTTTATCTCAGCCCTGTGCATTCCTAATATTGCCCCATTTAGAAAGATATTTTCCCGGCCGGTTAGCTCAGGGTGAAAACCTGTACCAACTTCAAGCAAACTTGCAACCCGGCCTTTTATCGCTATACGGCCACTTGTAGGTTCAGTTATACGGCTAATTACTTTTAGCAAGGTGGATTTTCCAGCTCCGTTACGGCCAATAATACCAATGCGTTCACCCTGCATGACATCAAAACTGATATCACTTAATGCCCAAAATTCTTCTTTGCTTTGGATTTTCGATACCGGTTTATTTCCAACGATATTTTTTGCAGAGTTAAATGTTCCTTTTACTTTCTCGGTAATCACATCCCTTAAAGCAACATAGCGGGAATTGCCCTGGTGTATAATATTATAACTCTTGCTTAAATTCTCAACTTTAATTACAACGCTCATAACTATCCATTAAATTAAATATTCTCAAACATCAAAGCTAAGTCTTTTGAAAACAATTCCAGATTACATTTTTTTAAGGCAAATTGTCTGGCATTTTCACCTAATCTCCTTCGCAATTCACTGTCGGTACCAATTTTAATAATATTGTTTCTTAAACCCACAACATCATCGGGATTTACAAACAAACCAACTTTGTTATCTTCAAAATGCTGTGGCAGATAATTATTTCTGGTAATTACTACAGGCTTCCCTAATCCTGTAGCTTCTATAATGGAAGTCAATCCGAATGATAATTTTCTATCAGGTACGGGTTTTGAACAGATTACTGAAACCGAGGATTTAGCCAGTTCCTTTGCAACGGTGTATGATGAAAGTAATGATGATTCCAAAGATCCGTTTGGTTCGATAAAATGAACCAGGATATTTTCTGCAACATCTTTGTATTTTTCATATATCTCCTTATCTACTAAATAGAGATCGAGTTTCAGAGATAATCCTTTAAATGCATTAACTAATGTTTCAAAATCTCTATGATCAACTCCAGTGGAAATAAACCTGACATCTTTATATTCCTTACCCGATATCTCATTCAAAATATTATTAAAAAAATCCAAATCAGCTCCCCAATCGAAAACAGCTGTATTGTCTTCGGATACCAGACCTGTTTGTACTGATTCCGTTTGGGCTTTTTTATTAGTAAAGATTATTTTATCTATCCCTTTCAGAAAAAGCTTATATAAACTTGCCCTAAGGAAACCTCCGCTCTTTTCAATTGGAGGATGATTCCAAACGACAATCCGTTTTCTATAAAGCCTTAAAGCCCTGAGATAGATAAGAGCCTGAATCCCTTCGTAGTAAGGAGTATAAACTATATCGTATTTCCTCTTATCTCTCAGGATATCTAACATGTTTGGAATCCAGGATGACGTTTCAATAGATCTGTATTTTTTAAATTGAGGAAATATAAATCCTAGGTTGTTTATTTCAAAATGAGTTAAACCATACAACAAATCACCTCTATAACGTTTGTTTGTCCAATTATGCATCTTTTGTTCAATATTCCCATCGGGGCCTGCTGCAATAAAATACATTATTGTTTTCATTCTGAATTATTTAGTTTTTATGCTTTACAAGGCAATTAAGATCTATAATAAATTTTACATTGTATTATATCCATTATACTCTATTTTGGAAATTAAATCTTCTTAAGCAATGGAATTTGTTTGCCAGTGAAATATAATATTATATCTTCTCCTTAAATAGCCTGAATTTACATCAACTGCAGAATTAATCTTAAACTATATCTGCAAAAGTCTTCTCCATTTTTCTAAAGTACCAGATACTAAAAATAAGAAGTAACATAATTAGTCCAATGGACAAAATCATGCCTGGCAGGAAGATTTTACTCTCTCCTCCTGTTATAGACCAGCGGAACCCATCAATAACCCCTACCATTGGGTTAATTGAATACAATAATCTCCATTTTTCTGGAATATTATTACTGCTGAAGCCGACTGGAGATATGTACATCCCGAATTGCACTACAAATGGTACAATGTATCTGAAATCGCGGTATTTAACATTTAGGGCAGCAACATACAACCCTGCACCCATGGCTGATAAAAATGCTAATCCAAGAAATAAGGGAAGATAAAGAATTGTCCATGAAGGGACATAATGGTACCATATCATCAAACCGATTAAAATGACAAAAGATATAAGAAAGTCAACAAAATTTACTATAACTGTACTTGCAGGAATAATCAACCTTGGAAAATATATTTTTGTTAACATATTGGAATTAGTGATAAGCGAATTACTGGCTTCACTAAAAGAGGTAGAAAAGAATTGCCACGGCAACATGGCAGCATAGACGAGAATAGGATAAGGAACATTCCCGTCTGTAGGCATCTTGGCTAATTTTCCAAAAATGATGGTCATAACGACCATTGTTAAAAAAGGACGTATAATACTCCAGGAAAGGCCAATGACAGTCTGTTTATATCTTACAAGAATATCACGCCAGGCTAAAAAAATAAACAATTCACGAAAACGCCATAAGTCATTCCAATAATTCTTCACAGACTTGCTGGGCTCAATCACTAAATCAAAATCTTTTTCGTTGAAACTTTCTATCATTTAATAAAGTGTTATAAAATTAAAACTATTTCTTACTCAACCATTATATTTGCTATCAATAGCTCTAAATCTAAATAAAAGTACTTCACCTTCAAATCTTTGCCTGCAAAAATAAGATTATATAAAACAAAATATTGATTAGTTATATTTCTGTAAACATAATTAAAAATACCTTAATGGCCTTTTAATTTTGATAAACGAA
>PMNJ01000041.1 GCA_003162595.1 Bacteroidales bacterium
AAGAATACGAAAGAGTGATGATCATTATACTCTCTCCCCTGAAAATGCTTTTTCGTTACCTGCTGAAGGAACGTTCTTGAAGGCATCGAAGCTGAATCAAATTTCTTCTTGAGATATAAATCGCATTTATGAATAATGGTTCCTTCCTCGAAATCTCTAAGGGCATTATACCAGATATCATGAATAATATCAAAATCTTTTTCAGAGTTTGAATATATCTCTCTAAGATANNAAGTAGCCAACAATTAAAATGACCGTACAAAAAGCAAGTTTGAAAACAGTTATCCCTGTTGAAAGAAGGAAAATAACGATGATTAGTAAAAGAATATAGAGATAAAACAAAGGCAATCTAAGTCCCAGGATATATGGTTGCTTATTAACATTTTTGTATACTCTATACGATTTCATCAACCTGCCATTATAAAGGCCACTATACCCACCAGACAAAAATATACTGCGAGATAAAGTACTATGCTTGTAATAAAACCTCTATAATCCCGTGAATCACCAAGGACCTTGCCAATGTTAGCTAATGCACCAATAATTAAAACAAGACCACCAATAATGGGGATTGCTGGTTTAACCCAAACAGTATAAAAATTATTAAGAACATTCGTAACCTGTGCCTGGATCTCAATAGAGAATAGCAAAAGCAACGCTAATAAAGAAATTGTCTTTTTCATAGGAATATCTGTATAGTTTGAAATTTGTATATTGCATATCTAAAACAGAGAAAATTACCACAGATGAAAAAGTCATTAGGATTAACTATTATGATATTTCCCACGTTGTACTGTTTTTAAGACCATTACAAAAAAATGACAATATCTTATCTATTTAAGTCTAATTCAGGTCTGAAAAGACTTTGTTTTTAGGTAGTTTTATCTAATGTGGGAAAACCAGTGGCCCTGACCACCTTATACAGGAATAAATTGATCATCCTTTCCCAGAGGTAAGTTCTTGTTGCTTGGCAATGTAGGCTTAGGGTATTGAAAAATCCAGTACCCCTGAACACCTCTTGCCGGAATTAATTGATCACCAAAAGCCGGTGTTATATACTTGATATTTAATTTTGTATTTTAAGTGTAATATGACTGGTTGAATGTGGTAAAGCATTCGGCTTTTGCATGTTGTAACTCTTTTCTATGAGCTAGGTGCTAGTAGATATCTATTTTAAATAAAATACTTATTCTACTTAAAATAATCCCGTATTCTTTTCAGAATATAAAAACATTACCGGATTTACTAGAAATATTGAAATGGCCTGATTCCGGGACTGCCAACGCACAAAAGCAGGAGTTTGGCTGACGCCAAACATATGCTTTACTTGCCTACCGGGATTGGTTGATTGTCTCTGTTAAAAAATGATTAAGATTTCTGATTCCAAAATTTGATGTTAAAAATAACACAAATAATTAGTAAAACATTTTTACACTAAACTGTAAAATATATTTACTCTCTAAGATTATTATAATAGTTAAAGTACTTTATATCACAGACATATAGTTTTGGCATTGTTTTGGTACTTAATTATAGTGCTAAAAAGATAAAACAAACGATTATATGATTTGGAACCTGTTAACACGATCAATCAGACGTATTAAAAACAACAAGTTAATATCATTAATCAACATTTTTGGACTTGGGATTGGTTTGGGCTGTACCATTTTAATGGGAACCTATATTATCCATGAATTCTCCTTTGATAAATATCACAAAAACCGTGATAAAATTTACCGGGTGACTGTTGATAATAATTGTTTAACTCCTTATGCAATGGGAGAAGCATTTACTAATGGGATACCAGAATTTGAAAATATTTTTAGGATTTATAATATTTGGGATGCACATGTGAAAATAGGAGACAATTATTTTAAGGAAGATGATTTTATTCTTGCTGACCAGAACATCTTTTTTGCATTGACGATTCCAATTATACAAGGTCAGAAGCAAAACAATTTATTAAATCCATCTTCACTAGTAATATCTGACAAAGTTGCAGAGAAGTATTTTGGCAAAGAAAATCCGTTGGGTAAAATTATTGAAGTAAATATTTCTGGAAGACGAGTAAATTTCACAGTAACTGGTGTATATAAACAATTCCCCTCAAATTCTTCAATTCAAGCTAACTGGATTGGGAATATTACTGAGGCTTTTCCGATAATGACTACTGCCAGTGGTATTTTTGATAAGGTTTCAGAAAATGACATAAATAGCATAAAACAGAATTGGGATAAAGATGATTTCCAAACCTTTGTAGAGGTTGCTGTTAATCCAAATGTAATAGAAGTGTCTCAAAAATGTACTGCAATCTATCAAAATCACAGGAATAGTGAAAAAAAGGTAGTTCAGTTACAACCATTCACTCAAATGTATCTTCATTCAAATAATCTCTATAATTCAAATCCTTTAAAAACAAGTCAACTCAATGTCATTAAAATTTATGCGACTATTGCATTTTTAATTCTATTCATCGCTTGTATCAACTATATTTTGCTTTCGATAGCAAATGCAAAAAAACAGTTAAAAGAAGTTGCCTGCTATAAGGTTGTAGGTGCTTCGTCGTATCAAATTCAAAAGGAATATCTTTTTCACTCTGTATTTATATCCTTTTTGAGCCTGTTTCCAGCATTACTATTTGTATCTGAAATTATTCCATTTTTTAACCAATTGTATGATAAAAATTTGTCAATGGGGCTGTTTTTACAAACACCTTATCTAATGTTGCTTTTTATATTTATTATTGTTACCGGAATATTAGCTGGAGCTTACATCAGTTTTTATGCTTCACGGTTCAATCCCTTGATGCTACTTTCCCCTGCATCAAAGAAAATTAAAAGTGGACGTTTTGGGAAAGGGATACTGGTAATTGTTCAATTTACTATTTTCATCTTTCTTTTCATCTCTACACTGATAATGGAAAAACAACTTTCATTCTTGAAAAAGAGCAATCCTGGGTTTGATGCTAAAAATGTTTTGGTTTTTAGATTAGATACTAAAGAAGCTCAGAAACATTTTTCGGCAATTAAGTTGAGCATGGAAAAGAACGTTCATGTTGTCAAAGTTGCAGGATCAGGTTTTACCCCTCCAACCCAAAGCTTTTTGCAGCTAACAATGGACAATGCAGATAATGAAAAACTAAATGAAGAAGGGTTATTTATTGGAGCAGGTCTGATCAGTTTACTTAAAATACCGATTATTGAAGGAAATGATTATTCTTCAGAAGATAACCGGCCTAATTCAAGCAGCTTAATTATCAACCAGACGGCAGCAAAAAAGTATAAAGTCAGGGCCGGAGACTATCTAGGTAAATTCTTAATAAAAGCAGTAGTTGCCGATTTCCATGCGCATTCGTTACATCGGGTCGTAAATCCTCTTTTGTTATTACACCTTAAAGATGAAGAAATGACAGAGTTAGTTATTCGTACGGATGGCAACAATGTGAAAGTGGTTAATGATTTAAATGCCTTATGGAAAGAAATTTCACCATCAACTTTTCTTGAATATGATTTATTAAGTGAACGCATAGCGAATTTCTATCAAAAGGAAGAAAAACAAACCAGATCGGTTATGTTTTTTGCTTTCATGGCAATCGCCTTAGCATCGATGGGCTTATTCGGATACGTCTCATTGATGTTGATTCAACGTACGAAGGAAATTGGAATCCGGAAAATAAATGGAGCCAGAGTGACCGAAGTAATGACGATGTTGAATATTGATCTTATAAAATGGGTAGTCATAGCATTTTTTATTGCGACACCGGTTGCTTTGTACTCTATGCATAAATGGCTCCAGACCTTTGCTTATAAAACGGAACTGAGCTGGTGGATATTTGGTTTAGCTGGAGTACTGGCACTGGTAATTGCTTTATTAACTGTTAGCTGGCAAAGTTGGCGTGCAGCAACAAGGAACCCGGTTGAAGCATTGAGATATGAGTGATTCAAACTCAGTCTCAACTAGCGCAACTAATATTTTCTGATAATGTTGAATATCCTCTAAGGATAGTATTCTTCCTTTACGGTCGTTCAGCAATTTTTGTGCCTGCTGATAACCACCAATCCAAAATTCTTAGGTTAATATTTTAAAGACTATTTATAAGTTTGATAAAAATGTTTTTTCTGGTAAGATTGTAAGTGAAGATTATCTAAAAAAAATGATTACTAAATATACTCCTCAATGGGGTAATTGTCATTTTGGCTATATTTGGATAATCAATGATTCTAATACCAACTGTATAGGACATGAAGGTAACAGCAGTGGTTGGAATACATGGAATTATTATTATCCTGATAAGAAAATTACAATGATTATCTTAACTAACTTTGGCTTTGTCGACGTAAGTAAATTAGCGGCTTTGTTTGACAAAATAATATTTAAGTAGAAATAACCACTGCAATCAACAATCCTGAATGGTTAATTGCCTCGGTTAGCCCAGACGACGTCATCATGACACCAAACCCTCGTCCACTTATCTCTTAAGTAACTACTTTTAAAATCGTTGAATTTTAATCTTTCAAGTAGTTACTCTTTTGGGGGCCATATGTACCCATACAGAGGGGCGTACTTTGAAAAAATCATGCCATCGCGACGATGCGGACGCCAACTCAAATAAACCGCCGGTTAGTAGCCATAGGACACGCATCTGGCATACCTAAAATTACTTGACTAATTTATCACGTAGATTAATCAGTTTCCTCAAGTTTAAAAATATCATTGACCGACTTCTCAAAATATCTTGAAAGTTTAAGTGTCAAGATCGTTGACGGTACATATTTTCCAAGTTCAATTGAATTAATAGCTTGCCTTGATACTCCAATGATTTTAGCTAGTTCCTCTTGAGTTATATCTTTGATAGCTCTCTCAACTTTAAGACTATTTTTCATACTGTAATTGTTTTGTTGACCTATATAAGATATAATTGAACCGGACGATAAATAAAATTATGATTGTGAACATATTAAATATCATCACATACATAAACCCTATTCCAAAGAAAAACAAAAAAGAGAATAAGAGGATTGCATAGTTAATATAAGTTGCCCACAAGAATGATTCTAATCTAATTTTAGCAATGAATTCATCTTCATGTTTTTCTTTTGCAAATGCTACCATGACAGCTCCCAAAATAAATAAAATACCGATAATTGTATTTGTAAGATTGACCTTATCAAAGCCAAAAAGAACACGTGAACCATCCCATGGAGCAAAACTACCGGAATAGATTGTAAACATCGATGCATCGAGAAATTTCAATCCAGATCCAGCAAAATAGAATATTTGGATAATCCCTAGAATTGTTGATGGAACTAGTAGAATCCATCCAATCAATTTAAATTTGTTTGGTAAAAGAAGCCTTGTTTCCATATTTTAAAGATTTAAATTATTTAACAAATGTAATGCATATATTACATATAATCAATTATAAATTACATATTGTCTTAATTAGATTACATTAATAATAGAATTTTTCTGATTGACAAAAAAATAAAAACAGCTACTAACTAGAAAAACTAGTGGCCTTGACCACATTTGGCCGGACCATATTGACCGCCATAAACAAGAGTTAAGTGCTTGTTGTTTAGTTATGTATATTAATTGTAATCCGACCAGCCAAATGTGGTCAATACGCCCGGCTTTTGCACTAAAGACTACTTTGTAACCTATTAACCTAGACTCAACTCTTATCATATATGACTATGAGCAGCAAAAAAAATAACTCAAATCAATCTTTTGATCAAAATATTTAGAAAAATACTTGTTTATATTATAAATGTATTCTACATTCGTAGAATTATATAACAAAACATAGAAAATGCAACTATCAAAAACCGAAGAACAGATAATGGAACTGATCTGGAAAAAAGAGAAAGTTTTTCTTAAAGATCTTATTGAATGCTTTACTGATCCTAAACCTGCCGCAACAACAATAGCTACTCTATTAAAAAGAATGCAGGATAAAGGATTTGTTGGCTATACCTTGTTTGGCAACTCAAGAGAATATTATCCTCTTGTAAAAAAGTCGGACTATTTTTCGAAACACGTAAACGGAATTATTAAAGACTATTTCGGAGACTCCGCTTTACAGTTCGCATCATTTTTTACAAAGACGAGTAATTTAACAACCTCAGAACTAGAGGATTTAAAGAAAATTATTGATAAGGAAATCCAAAGAAAAACGAAATGACAGCTTACATTGTTAAAACAATTCTTTGTTCTGCAATTCTTATTCTGATTTACTATCTCGTTTTGGAAAGAGAAAAGATCTACCGGTTTAACAGGTTCTATCTGTTATTCAGCATTGTCTTCTCTTTCATTATTCCCGTAATTACCATTAAAATCAGAACTGCAGAAAGTTTAATCTCCCCAACAGTATATCAGCCTGTTAGCAGCCTTCAAGGAGGCGTTTCACAACAGGCATTCCCTTCTGTAAATGAGAATATTACATCTGGAAATATTCTTTTGTTAGTCTACCTGGGTGTGACACTATTTCTGTTTATCAGGTTTATTATAAATGTCATTGTTCTTTTCACTAAAATCAAAAACAACGATTCTGTTCCTTATCATGGTGTAAAACTTGTATTGACGAGAGACAATTATGTACCCCATAGTTTCCTGAACTATGTTTTCATTTATAAGGAAGATTATGTTAAGGGCAATATTGAGAAAGAAATATTTAACCACGAACTGGCCCACGTAAGACAAAGACACTCGTTGGATATTTTGTTCATTGAGCTCATGACGCTTTTTGCTTGGATAAATCCTATTTTATACCTGTATAGAAGAGCTATACAACTCAACCATGAATTTTTAGCAGATGAATTTGTAGTAAATTCTGTTACCAGTCCTCACGATTATCAACTTTTATTACTCGATAAAGCAATGCAGCCAAGTGTATTAGTCCTATCCAGTTCATTTAATTATTTACAAACAAGAAAAAGAATAATAATGATGACTAAGAAAACTTCATATAGAATCGCAATTTTAAAGCAAATTGCACTAATCCCGGTAATAGTAGCCACCGGATTTATTTTCTCCACCAAAGTAATTGCCCAGGAGACAAAAAAACCTGCACAGCAACAAACAGGTACTACTCAGGAACAACAAAAGCAATCACCGGAAAATGATCCATCTTTTAAACATGATAGAAACAGTCTTAGTATGGGCTTTTCATCATGGGTAGCAAGTCAGATAATGTACCCACAGGAATCTTTGAAGAATAATGTTAAGGGATGGGTTCATGTTGGCTATACAGTAGAACTTGATGGGACAATAAGCAATGTCAAAATAAATGCAGCTCCCGATCCCGCTCTTGGTGACGCAGTGGCAAATGCAGTAAAATCTTCTCCAAAGTGGATGCCTGGGAAAAATACAACAAATAAGTCTCCATTTAAGTCAGCTGTCAGCATTAAATTTGAAATTCCCGAAAAAGTAATAAGTTCAGAAGACATTCCAGTATTTGCTTTTGGTAAAATACCATCCTTTGGAGAGCTGACAATTGGCATTGAAGTGGATCAGATGCCTCAGTTCCCGGAAGCGAAAGCTGCTACAGAGGAAGCTAATGAAGAAGCAATCCGCAGCTGGGTTGACCGGCATTTGAAATATCCCGAGAAAGCTATAAAAGCAAAAATCGAAGGCCCGGTTGTTATAAGATTCATTGTGACTAAAAACGGGAATCTGGAAGATTTTCTGGTTACCAGATCCGTCAGTCCTGTATTGAACAATGAGGCATTAAGAGTTATAAGCCTCATGCCTGATTGGAAACCAGCTATGCAGGGAGGAGAACCGAAAAATGTTTATTATAATGCAACAGTTGAATTCAAATTACCAAAATAACAATAATTAAGACCAGAAAAACGCCTCTCAGAATAGCGATTTTAAAACAAGTTGATTTAAATAGTAATTAATGTTTTAGTTGCTTAACTAATATATTCGTTTTAATTTTAATAAGGATTAATTATTAAGAAGATCTAATAAGTTAAATATGAAACGTTTAATTATTCTATCATTATTATCTTTTTCTGTGTGTGTGTTCTTTTCATGTCGACATAATCGCATAAAGACCAACGAAAAAGAACTTGGGAAAGAGATAATTATTCAGGAAAAAGAAGAAGAGGATAAAGCTGTCGCTGAAAAACAATTGTCCGATACCCTGAGCCACCTTCTAAAAGGTTTCCGCTATAAAGAAGACCGTTCAGTTGATCCTTCACATCCGCCAATAAAAATTGACATTGCCGGGAATCTTAATAATGTCAAGGAAATTAAATTGTCAGATGTCAATACCTATATTACTTATATTCGGATGGAAGCACCTCCAGATTCAGCTTTCAGAAAAGATATTGGATTCAAGTATCACCTTACTGACGATTTCATAATTGCAATTAATCCTTTTGGAATTCTTCATTATACCTATAACGGCAAATTTATCAATATTATAGTTAAAAATGATTTTACTAGAATGGAAGTTTCCCCTGATGGAGTAATGAGTTATGGAGATTACACGTTTAAAGGTGCGTACAATGAGACAGTAAGGAGTGTCGGCAATAAATTGTATTATTCCTACTTAAACAATTTAACAAGACAGGAATATTTAATGGAATATAATTGTTCGGAAATACAAATTGGTCAGACAATAAAAAATGATGCTGAAAATCCTTCAAAGATTATCGGTCAAGGGCAAATTATTGTTGATTTTAATCACGGGAAGGTTAATACTGGACCTACTCAAATGAATCATGGAGGCATTTGGAGTGCAAGCTTAGACTATTTTTATAAGGGTAATGGAACATACTGGATTGATGATAATACTTATTCAAAAAAGCTTAAGGGAGATAATATGCTGGGAATCTTTAATAAACAGGGGGACACTCTTTCCACATTTACCCAGCACGAAAAGTTGGTAAACTATACTAATTCAATTCAGCGAGGTACCGATTGGGGAATACAATATGAATTCAATGACAAAATCTTTTTTCGCAATGCTTTTAATGATACAGTTTTTCTGGTTATTCCTCCGAACAGATTACAGCCGGCATATGTAATGAATTATGGCAACTATAAAGTAACCCGACAACAAGCTGTTGATCCCAATTTCAACCTGACCGGAAAGATTATCCCTCAAAGCTGGGCTGAAACGAAGAATTATATTTATATGACTTTCACTAAAGACGATTATGATTGCCAAATTAGTAGAAAGAATAAGACAGTAAAAATTTATCATGCATTGTACTCAAAACTGAATCAACAGTTATTAATAATTAAAGGTGATCCGTTTAACTATTCCCCTGAGATACTTGAAAACAACATCGATGGAGGATTACCTATCTGGCCCTCATCATTTGAGATCGGCAAACATGGAGAAATTCTGATGTCCATAAAAGGTAGGCAACTGAAAGAACGTGTCAGATCGGAGCAGTTTAAACTATCTAAGGCTCCAGAACCAAAGAAAAGCGAATTGAGACAATTAGCCACTTCGGTCTCTGACTACGAAGAAATCCTTATGATAGTAAAGTAATGTCTTTTAGGATATGAATAACCAAATAAAAATTACTCTTCGGAAACTAATAAGGAAACCGATTTATTCAATTATAACTTTCACCGGTTTTACATTCGCTGTTACAGCCTGTTTACTAATTTATATTTGGGTATATAATGAACTTAGTTACGAAAAATTTCATCCTGACTATCAGCGAATTTACCGTGTACTTTCCCTTTCAAAACAGGGGAATGAAATTGTAAAATCAGCTGGTTGCTATCGTCCAGTAGCCAAAACATTGAAGATGGATTATCCGCAGATTGAATATGCTACTTACATAAGTTATTACGGCGAAGATTTACCTCTGCACCTGGAATCTGGTAGTGAAAAAATTGAAGCTATGATGTGTTGGACCAATGAAGATTTTTTTAAAATTTTTGGAGGATTCAAATTTATCGAAGGTTCTATCAAAGGCGCTTTTGAGAATCCCGATAATATCGTTCTGTCCGAAAAAACAGCTAAAAAAATATTTGGAGACCAACCGGCACTGGGGAAAACACTAATCTGCGACAAATATTTCAAGGAAACCTATACTGTTGGAGGAGTAATCAGGATCCCGGAGCAAAGCCACATTAACTTTGGATTTATCCTTTCAGACAAAAATAGCCGGGTTTCAGGATATTCGAATATGTGGAGTGACAAGAGTCACGTAAGAGTATATATCAAACTGAGAAAAGATGCGCAAATTGATGACCAATTTCTTACAGCTATATCAAATCATATCTACCGATATTCAAAATATACCGATAAACTTATTCTTCAGCCTCTGGCAGATATCCACCTCTATTCCGATTACCAGAACTATATTGACGATAAGAACCCTGGCAATTACAAATATGTATGGTTTTTTTCAGGACTTGCTTTCCTTATCATCTTCATGGCCTCTCTCAATTATTCAGTATTATCAGTTGCCCGTGCATCTGAGCGTTCAGTTGAAATTGGCATCAGGAAAGTGAGCGGGGCAAGCAGGATAAGCATTTTCCAGCAATTTTTGACAGAATCTGTTTCTCAGACTTTCGCGGCAACTTCTGTTGCTCTATTAGTCGTATGGCTCATTCTCCCATGGTTTAATAACATTTCTCGGGTGAAACTTTTGTTCCATTTTTCCCCAGGGTTAATTATTACTCTTTTCCTGTTGACCTTCATCGTCGGTATTATTATCGGTATATATCCTTCCTTCTACCTCTCCTCTTTTAATCCTGTTGGAATATTCAGAGGAGGTTCT
>PMNJ01000017.1 GCA_003162595.1 Bacteroidales bacterium
CTGAAAAAGAAAAAAGTTTCGTGGAGCAGGTAGAAAATCATGAATCTCATTAATTGATAATTGAATATCTTTTAGCCAAACCTTAATTTCAGGATGCATACAGAAGTGTTTTGGAATTATCAATGTTTTCGCGGAGATAAGGGTTCTTAACAGCTTTGTTCTCAAGTAAATCAATTTGACGGTTTAATAACTCCTCCAAAGCAAATTTAAGATTGAAATAGTGGTCCGCATAATCCAAAGGGTCATTTGAATCTATATCAACAATTAAATCAATATCGCTTTTATCAGTAAAATGATCTGTCAGGACAGAACCGAATACGTAAAGATTCCTGACTTTGTTTTTCTGACAAAGATTTCTGATTTCGTTGATGTATCTCTCTAAAAACATTTACTAATAATTTAGATACAAATATAGTATTTCCCTGAAATATAGTATATGGCATCAGGCAGTGGATAGTAGGCGGAAGGGAAAGAGAAGAAGGTGTGAAGGGGAGAAAGGGAGAAGAGGAGAAATTCTATAAATGAACAGAAGTGTGACGGGTTTCAAGCCCCAGCGGGGCGAAATATTTGTTGTACTTATTTTTTAATTTTAGCTAGCTTCTTTTAGTCTGTTCATTTCTTTTGCCACTCCAAAACTTAATTGTTCATTTTTTGCTCGCCATAGATCCTTGTTACTTTCTTTTTCTTGACAAAAAGAAAGTAACCAAAGAAAAATCAAGGCTGCAGATTATTTTGGGGCTCATGTTTCTCGGCTTGTGCCGGAACGAGCATCCACGTTCCGCCGGAGCGGAACGGGACCCGCGCAATACAACTCGCTCTCCCTCTTCGCGGGATCGCTCAAACAATATTGCTTACTAAAGGCCACTGCAGCAAGCCTAAAAACAGTCGCTATTCCCCAAAATAATCTGAGGCCATTTGAAATCCAAAACTGCTAAATAACCAGCCCCAGCGGGGCGAAATATTTGTAGAAAAATGAGTTCTTCCAAGATCAGGCGCCGGAGCAGAAATTATCTAAATGGGAGGAAATGAGTACCGGCGCAAGGGGAACTAAGAGCCGTTAAGCCGTTGCGCCGTTGAGCCATGAGAGGAAATGAATATACCGCATGACTTCTTTTGAGGATCGCTATGCTTCGTTATATAGTTCTTTTTATTATACAAACATTAATTTTGAGTTGTTTTTAATGTTTGCTTCGTTTTTAACATTTGCCATTTCCTCAAATGCTGAAGATTAAAGAGAATTTATTAAAGTTTAAATGATGAATTAAGATTTGCTCTTTATCCGAGGCAAGAAAAAACCCTTAATACAATTTGGATTTATAATGCATAGTTGAATATGTGTTTTTTCATTAAAACCAGCTCCGTTATAAATAGGTCTGCCTTCAATAAATGCCGCTCTAACCGAATCATAAGGGGATTCACCTATTGTCTTTAAAAAGCTATGGGTATATTCAATTCCGGCACAATCCAGATACCTAAGAACTTTATCATGTCCTTTAGTTTTAGGGCGATCAATATTTTTTGGAATTGGCTTATCAAGTTTATCTGATTCTAATTTAAATAATTTATAGCAGTTTTTTAGAAGAGAAATATTACTGGAATCAAGCAGGTCTAAACATCGTCCAAGGTCTATGATTGCACCAACAATTGCAGGTTCATTAAGTGTCCCGGCCTTTTCTTTCTCCTCTGCCCAGAGAATAGCTCTTTGTGGGTTATTTTCCCAAAAATACATGCCATGACCCAGCCAATCAAATGATTCATTGCTTGACCTTATGTAGGAAGGATCTGATATTAGTTTTTGTTGTTCTACCTTTTCACATCCATGAAATCTTAAAATCAAATTGGATCTTGTTGAATACACTTAAAAGAATTATTTTTCTGAAGGAATATAAATTTCTTTATAGGGCGATTTCAGGTTTCCATTCTTTGTAATTATGCCAGCATCTTTGAATGTTTCAATAATTTCTCTTTTACTTCGATTTTGTTTTATCGCTTCCTTTATAAGCTTGATAATTCTGTCAGTTTCATCAATACTCATGTCTTTCAATGTTTTATGAAGATTACTATGCATATTACGGATGCCAAATATATTACATTCCCCGTTTAAACAGGCCTCTGTATAAAGATAAAGCAAATCTTTTACATAAGGAGTACTCCGATTTAAGTATTTAAATGGTATCTGTTAAATGGGAACGATTGAAGTATCCTTATTGTTCACTATGCTTTTTACTTCCTACTTCTTACTGCCTTCTGCCTTCCGCCATCCGCCTATTGCCATTTACTCCCATACTGGTACTCCAGCCACCTCGAAAAGAAAACGTCATATACTACCCAATTGTTTCCGCTTTGAACTATCATTTCTTTTTTGGAAAGCGATATTAGTGAAGCAGCAACTGAACTGGCGCTGGTAAGCATATGATCTTTTATGAAAGCACCGGAGGTTGGCTGTGCAATCCCATCTTCAACAGCAATTGCCTGTAGAAGTCTGTATTGATGACCGGGAATCAGGTTCCGGTAGCTGGCAAATAATGGTTCATGTGAAGTCAGAATACGATGAAAAACCCGACTTGTGAGATCAGGGTCAAATTTCTTTTTGAGGATATGGCTTTCAACAGTAGATCTGTTTCATTTTGCCGGTCACAGAAATAATCCGGGCTTATATATCCACCGGTGATAAAGGGATTGTTGATATTATTTTTCATAATACGTAATTTACGTAACGCAATTTACGTAATTCCATTGAAATTAACAAAGTCCCTTTCTCCCCTTCATTTCTCACGCCTTCCGCCTTCTGCCTTAATGGCCCCCTCAGGTACAATTATGCATTTGGTTTGCATTATTGTACTAATGTTTGTATGTTTGTCCTATGATAAAGAGAGTTATAAAGGATAAAATCATTCAATTAGCAGAAAAATTTCCTGTCATTTCTGTTACAGGTCCAAGGCAATCGGGTAAAACAACATTAATAAAATCAATATTCCCCGATTACTGTTATGAATCACTGGAAGATCCTGACACACGTCTTTTTGCGATAAATGATCCAAGAAAATTCCTGAATGTGGAAAAAAAAATGATTATTGATGAAATTCAAAGAGCTCCTGAACTTTTTTCATATATGCAATCAAACACCGATAAGACAAATATTAACGGACAGTTTATTATATCAGGATCGCAGAGTTTCTTATTGAACCAACACTTTTCACAATCTTTGGCAGGCAGGGTTGCAATACTGAATTTAATGCCCCTGAGCCTCTTCGAACTTATGGATCATGGCATTCCTGTTTCCGGATATGAAAAGCTTATATATCAGGGTTTTTATCCCAGACTTTATGACCGTAACATTGAACCGGTTGACTTCTATCCAAATTATATCCAGACTTATATAGAACGGGATGTCAGGTTGTTACAAAATATTCATGACCTCACGTTGTTCATTCGTTTTTTAAAGCTTTGTGCCGGAAGGATTGGGCAATTGCTTAACATTAACTCATTGGCAAACGACTGTGGGGTAAGCCCCAATACAGCAAAATCGTGGGTTTCTGTTTTAGGGGCCAGCTTCATTATATTCTTATTACAACCACATTTTAAGAATTTCAATAAGCGCCTGGTAAAGATGCCTAAACTATATTTTATTGATACCGGATTAGCTTCGTCACTTCTTGAAATACAATCAGAAAATCAATTATCAACTCATTATTTAAGGGGTGCACTGTTTGAAAATTTCATAATTTCTGAATTTATTAAAACCAGATTAAACCATGGTTTAAGAAACAATTGCTATTTCTGGAGAGATAATAAAGGGATGGAAATTGATTGTATAATAGAATCCGGCAACAGACTTACACCAATTGAAATTAAGTCGGGCAACACGTTCAATCAGGATTTTTTCAGGAATCTGAATTATTGGAACAAATTATCTGGCAACCCGGTTAAAAGTTCATATGTTATTTATGGGGGAGATTCATACCAGGATACCAAAGACGGTACCTTGTTAAGTTGGAAAGATAATTCCGAAATCCCGGTTATTTGACGCATGGAGCGTGGTGCATGGAGCACTTCTCCTGCCTAACGCCTACAGCCTTTTAAATAATATTACTCCAACTCTGTTTATATGTTCAATTAAAGCCGGCTCCTTGATTCTGGTGTAAATAACCAGGTCTAATTTATATGGTAAAAGCAATTTATCAATGCCTGACATAGCTTCTAAAATATCATTGAGTTTTAAATTTCTACCTTTCAGGGCAATATCAATGTCTGACCCGTTCCTGAATATACCTTTTGCCCGTGACCCAAACAAAATAATCTCATNNTATTCATCGGACAATAAATTTTGCTCCCTGGTTGATTCCTCTTCCAATTTGATTTGTAATTCCTTAAACAAACCGAAATAATTTTCTCTTATTTGCAGAACTATCTCATCTGCAGTTTCTTTATCGTAAGAATGAGTTGCCAGATTTCTGCTGTTATGCATTTTTAACCATTCCTTACCCTTGATAATATACCCATCCTGAAAACTTTGTTCTATTACAGGTTTGGGCCCCAGAATATCATTATATCCTTTTTCTTTCAGCAAATCCTGCAAGGTTTTCCAACTCAATTCATAGGTGTATTCAAAAGCCTTTATAAGGCCCTGTTCTTCCATTTCATTTAATTCCTCTTCTGCAATAAACCGTTCCAATTGATTAAAGGCTTTTTTAAAACTAAGAAACCGTTGATGCCACCGTATATCTTCTTTTTTATCTTCCATCCCTTTCATGTATATAATACTCAGACAAATTTAGGAAAATCCGTATAAATCAATACACTGTATAAGTACAGCTTCTTACTACCTACTTCTTACTCAAATACCTTCAGCCATCTGCCATCCGCCACATACTGCTTACTTCTTGCTATTTACTTCTTACTGCTTACTTCTGCCATCAGCCCTCTGCCTACCGCCTTTATCTAAATCTATCCTGATACTCCGGATTCTCTTTCATTATATTCACACTATCCGGGTAGTTTTCAATAAACCACACCATAAATGCAGTTACATCAATTTTATCTCTCAGCATTTTTTGTCGACGATTTTGAAATTCTTTCTCCAGATCAAGTAGAGATAATAGTTCATTTATCTTATCAAAAAGTCTATTCTGTGAATCTGTAGGGATACCGAAGGTCAGACCGTAAACATTCTCCAACTCATCAAGAACACTTATTCTGCCGGCAAAATCACTAAACCGGATTGAAGGGACACCCAACATCGCAGCTTCCATAGACATAGACTGGCTGTCGCTTATTAACATGGTCGCATTAGCCAGAACTTGCTGCACCTCAGTAGGGTTGATTTTTAGTTCAAATGGTTTCAATGACTCATCTAAAGTACCCTCTGATGAAATATAAACCGATCCCTTATTCAGCAAAAGGGGTATGATTCTCTGTATAATTTGAAATGTAAAACCAGAAATACCTGCATCATGGTAGGCATCGAGCCTTGAGGTTCTTATTAAAAAATAAGGCTGCTTAAATATTGCAGCCTTTTTACTAAATCGTCCCGGATGAAGATAGGCCAACTTCATATAGCCATTATAATGGATTGTCCTTTTTTCAAATTTACCAGTTTGGCACTCCTTAGGGGTAAGTATCAGGGAAGTAAATGGAAATGTAATCCATGCTAATTCTGGAACTACGTGGATATCGTCCTCAAGCACTGTAATTACCGGAATCCTTTTCAGAAATCCAATATGTGCAAGACTGGGATCCGTTCCTATAAAAATATCGTAATGCCTGTTTTTTACAAATCTGAATAAACGGTAATCTCTTTTAATTAAACCGGTTAAAATCCCTATTCTTCCAGAGTTACGACCTTCAGGCAGGATATTAATATAGGCTTCCTTATTCTCAATAAGCAATTTTTCAAGAACATCTTTTGATTTAATAATTAAATCGCAGTCAATTCCCTTTTTTTTTAAGATATTGATGGGATTTCTGAGAAATAAATACTGGGAAGGGTGACCAAAATAGAAGAGAATCTTCATAAAAATCAAATCTTTTCTTTTCGCATTTCTGCCTGAAATACCGACTGGGGTTTATGTATAAAAATCTTATTTAAAACAGGCCTTGATAAAAAATTCAGGCTATCAATCAATTTATAACTGGAGGGATAATCATAAAAACTTTTATTGGGGGATTTTATTATTTTTTCAAACTCTTCTTCACTGAAATCAAGCTTTTTTAAAACATATTCCAACATTATATCTTTTTCGGAATCATTATACGGTTTTGAGGCTAACATGTTCAGAGCTTCTTCGCGTGATATTTCTCTGCTCAGTACCTGTGCGCTCAGCGTTATTTTTCGTTTATCAATTCCAAACTTCTCGTACAACCAGTAAGAAATGGCAAACCGGGTAAATAGATTCTCAAAATGATGCCCACCGTAATATTCCCATTTATAATTATCCTGTAGAAAACTTTGTGCTTTTTTCTTCTGATAATCGAGGTAATAAAACGGATAAATACTTTTTATTCCTTTTATCAGGCTGAAATACAACAAATCAGTTAGAGTATAATTAGGGAAAGTGCGAAGGTTAGACGTACCAAATTTATTATGAATAAATCTGAGCTGTTTCCCGTCGCCATAGGTCCATTCACGGGGTTGTGTTCCTTCACTTCTGAAATCATTGCCCCTTAAGATAAATTTAATTTTTTCGCGGTTGGCAATCTTATAAAGTACTGCTTTAATAGCAAGATCTGTAGGCATATCAATCCATGGCAGACCAGCTTTCATATAAGCTCTCAACAGATCTTTTACTTCTTCATAATCAATTACATAGGTTTCCAGATCAATATTCAATGCTTCGGTCATTTTACGAATGTTCTTAACCGAAATGTCACTGTTCCAACCATTATCTAAGTTCACTGCCAATGGATGTAATCCATATTCCCTTGCAAGAAACAATAAATAACTGCTATCGGTTCCCCCGCTTACTCCAATTATACAATCATATTTGTTCTTATACCCTTTTGTTTTAATTTCTTTAACTAACGCATGCCATTCATTTTGACCCTTTTCTCCGCGAGGATAACCTTTGGTTAAACTATCAAATAGCATAGCATAGTTTGAAGCACCAGTTTTATCAAAAACTATTCCTGGGATGGACTCATCCCAAACTCCTCTTGTGCATATTTGGCCTTTTAAACTCATTGTATAGCTTCTAAAATTTGTAATAATTCATTTTTGTCCGGATAATTTATCAAAACTGCATTTCTTGAACCATGATACACAAACATACTTCCCGCTGCAGCAGCACTGGCTTTAGCCTGTTTAGTAACATCTGAAAAATCGGATAACTTTCCAGCTCCTCCACAAGCTATTACAGGGATTTTTACCTTTTCAGCAATATATTTTACTAACTCCAGATCATAACCTGACATTGTACCATCTCTGTCAATTGAATTAATAAAGAGTTCTCCTGCTCCCATTTTTTCAAGAGCTCTAACGTGTCGTTCAATATCAATATCCACCTGTTTTGAACCGTCGTTAATAAATATTTTATATTTACCTGAAAGATTTTTTTTGACGTCTATAGCTGCCACAATACTCTGGTTCCCAAATTGCCGTGAAGCTTCTGAAATTAAACCTGGAGATTTAATACAAGATGTATTTATAACTACTTTTTCAGCTCCTGCTGAAATGAGATTATGGATTTGTTCAATCTTTGTTATCCCCCCGCCTACGGCAAAAGGCATATAGGCTTCTTCACCAATTGATCTTACCAGGTCAGATGAAATGCAACGATTTTCAAGAGTTGCAGTAATATCAAGAAAAATCATCTCATCTGATTCAAAGTCGTTAAAAATATGAACTGCATTTATCGGATCACCTATATACCGGGCCCTTCTTTTATCAAATCTAATGGTTTTTACAAGACCTTTCCCTTTTAGCGTTAATATGGGGATGATTCGGGGACGGAACATAAATGAATTTGAAAATTTAAAAATTAAATAATTTGAAAATTAGGAATGGAATAGAACTCTCAATAGGATTCTGCTATTCAGATACTTTTTAAATCAACAAAATTTTTCAGAATCTGTAATCCTGCTTTATGACTTTTTTCGGGGTGAAACTGTAGTCCATAGATGTTCTCTCTTTGTATACCTGAATGAAAAGTGACACCATAATTTGTTTCGCAAATTACATCAACCGGACTATTGCAAATTACAGCATATGAATGCACAAAGTAAACCAATTCGTTGCCTGAGCAAGATAATAATTCTGAAGGATTCCTGATTATCAGGTTGTTCCAGCCGATATGAGGTATTTTAAAATTTTCAGGGATATCCAGATTTTTAAAATGTATTGTTTTAGCTTTAATAAAATCAAGTCCTTCCACATCTCCTTCTTCACTATAAGAAGTTAATAACTGCATACCGAGACAAATACCCAAAATTGGAATTTTCTTTTCATTAACCTGTTTATAAAGGCTTTCCATGAATCCGGCAGATCTTAAATTAATCATACCTTTTTTAAAATCTCCAACACCAGGTAAGATTATCTTGCTACACTTTTCAATCCCAGTAGGAGAATCAATAACCTGAACTTCGGCCCCTACCCGTTTAAAAGCTTTATAAACTGAATGAAGGTTCCCCATTCCGTAATCTATAATTGCGATCATAATAAATAACTTAACTAATAAATTTGCTAAACTACAATTCTAAATATTCCCATTGCCAAAATTCTTTTGAAATTAAGCTTTTCGCATAGTTCTTAAACTTTCTTAACCAGAACACTGGCCAATTGCAAAACCTCTAAATCTTCAATACCTTATTATATACCTCAAATATTTTCTCCGCCACTGTTACCGAATCTAAACCTAATTCAGTAATCCGTTCCCGACCAATTGTTTGCCCATATTTTTTGCGGAATTGAATGGCAAGTTTTATCTTTTCTGCTACATCTTCGGGTTCATAGCTTGAAATAAAACATCCATCTATATTTCCCAGCACCCAATTTACATCGCCAACGTTGGTAGTAACTATTGGGCAATTACATGCCATTGCTTCTTTAATAACCTGCGGTGATCCTTCAGCTGGTGAGGTAACCAATAAAACATCGACAGCATTAAGCAAAAGATTAACATCTTCACGAGATTTGTTCTTTAGCTCCAACAATTGTGCCTCAGGCACCAATGACATTGCCATTTTTGCTAATGAATAATTCTTAGCCGGATTTGAAAAATATGATGGAAACAAAACATAGGTTTGATTTTCATTCATATTCAATCTTCTGTGTGCATCGTTCTTATCCATTGGGAAAAAAGTATCCAGATTTATACCACATGGAACTACAGAATAGTTCTTGGCTGGTTTGATATAAAGCTTTTCATAAAGATAAGATGAGACAAATATCCTGTAATTGGCCATCAGGCAGGCAAAATTTGAAATCAAACGTGTTTTTTTCTGATTAATATCTGAACCATGAAAGGTAATGATGGTTTTACAAAATGGCTGCATCACTGCAATGAATCCTGACAACCCATTGTGGGCATGAACTACAGCATATTTATGTTTTCTGAGATAATGCCATAACCTGTATCCGTTTAAAAAATATCCTGCTATGCCCTTGCCCTTTAGATAAAAAAAATCGAATTCTACACCAAATTTTTGAAGCATTATTACCTGCTCATAAATAAATGCATGATGTCTTTTAATATCGAAGTCAATTCCATCAGGGCTATTACCACTGCAAACTATTAGAACTTTATTGCTCATACTGAATTTAAGTGGTTTTAATAAGGCTAATTTTACAAAAGTGCAATGTGATATTTTGAAAAGAATTGGGAGGAAGAGCTTTTTAATTTAATCTCACATCAATGATTTTTATCATTGAAAAGTTATTCTCATTGAAAGATGGACTTTTAATCAAAACTCATTTCTCCAAAAAAGACAGACATTCCAAATAGAAGTCGTTTGTATCCAAATTTCATTAATCGCCTTTTAGGATTTTTTCATATTCATCCTGGAAACCATCAATCATCTTTCTAAAATTAAAGTCTTCAGTAATGCGTTTTTCCCCTTCAATACCCATTCGTAAACATATATCATTATGATCAAGTAAAAACAAAATTTTCTCCGCCATTTGATTAACATCTCCTTCTTTGACCAGATATCCTGTAACTCCATCTATCACTAATTCGGAAGTACCTCCACCGTCTGTTACTATAACAGGTTTTTTGAGGGCCATATATTCCATTACCGCGTTTGATATTCCTTCTGTAAAAGTTGACAGAACAGCTACATTAAAACAATTAATAATAGATTCTACACTTGATTGCCGTCCTGTAAAAATAAATTTATTCTCATGATCAGAAGGAATCATCGACTGAATTTTTTTCTTATCTTTCCCATCACCAACAATTATAAAGCAAATATCTGTTCTATTTTGTAATAAGGTTAATGCCGCTTTTATGAAAGTCGGATAATCTTTTTGCCAATCAATGCGGGCAACCATTCCAACCAGCTTAGGTGATGAAATATTGAATTTTGATTTGATATTTTCAATTGGTTCCAGCTCATTAATCCTATTAAAATCGAATCCATTGTGTACAAAAGTGCCTATTCTGTCTGGTACTTTGTAACAATTCAATCCCGCATTTGAATTTGCAATTATTCTATCCGAAAAAAGCTTAATTATTAGTCTGATAATTCGTGTGATATAGCTTGGTTTTGTCGAATCCTGGATACTGCCATCTATTATTTTATGATTAATAAATAATTTAATAATAATGACATGAATTGTTGCTAATGATGACCAGGAATGAATGATATCAGGTTTAATAATTTTGATTTTTCTATATATTTTCAGAAGCGATCTTAAACCAAATCTTTTTTCATCAAGTGAATAGAAGTAATCTATTTGATTTTCAATACTATGCAAGTAATATGCGTCAATATTTTTCACAATAAAAGAGATTGAATACCTGTTTTTTGGTAATCCTTTAATCAGTTCTGCCAGTTGTCTCTCTTTCCCCCCGACTCCAAATGACCCAATAAGATATAGAATTTTTATGCGATCCATCTGCTGTTTTGATTATAATTTCATTACAGTTTTTAATTGATTCTTTCTTTGCCGGCAACACTTAAATATACCTGTGCAGTTTTTGATGAAATTTCCTTCCAGGAGAATTCACCTTCATTATATATATTGCTTATGTTCTTTTTAATTGTATTGTAAAGAATTTCAGAATGCATAATTCTGATGATTGCATTCGTTAATGCTTTCCTATCATCAGGTTCTACCAACAACCCTGTTTCACCATCTCTTACGATTTCAGGAATGCCGCCTGTTCTGGTTGCAACAATTGGTTTGCAAAATGTGAAAACAGTTGAGACTACCCCGCTCTGAGTTGCTTCTGTATATGGTAAAACTACTATATGGGCCTGCAATAATAATCTGACTATTTCATTATTTGGAATATATCTATTGATGATTTCGATAGAATCCCCGTCAATATATTTCGTATAATCAAACCAGTAGTCTCCATTCCCGGCAATTATTAAATGTGCCTCGGGAATTTCTTGTTTTACCTGTTGAAATGATTTTAATAAGACTTCTATTCCTTTATATTTAGAAACACGCCCAATAAATAAAATTAAATTATCTTCTTCAGGTATTTTTTCTTTTTTAAATTCATTGAGCCATTCATGATTACCAAAAGGAATCATGTAAGAGTTAGTTCTATTCTTGCTAATTCTTTCAAATAATATTTTAGAATAATCTGAATGTAAGATATAGGTGGCATTTCTCAGTCTGAATATAAACTTATCAAGTGTTGCAGATAAAAAACTTTCCTCTCCAGAATGTCGCAATGGATCATGAATTGTTATTACAATCGGAACAGATGGTAAAAATGTTTTTATAAAAAGAATTAAATGTGTATTTACATTAAAATGAATAAGGTCATATTTTTCTTTTTTGAGAAACTGAATAAAATCTTTAATGGTTTTGAAGTTTTTCGGATGAAAATATGCCAGACTTCTCAGGTATAGGGCATGCAAATTAAATCTGGAATCAATATAGTTATTAAACTCATCGGCTATATATTGTTTCTTATTAACATTTAATATAAGTCCGCATTTTTCATTTCCCCATAAATCATCCTTTTCAAACAGCAATTGTTTCCCTGCCCCGCTCTGAGAAACAATTGCAATAAGGTCAATATCAATAGCACCAGACAAATGCTTTGCCAGAGGTATAATTTCTTCGTAACAGGTATTTGTAATTATGGCTACTTTCATTTATTGTTTTTAGCAATTATCTCTTTTTTGCACTCTGTTATATTTTTTTGGCAATAACAAACATAAAATCCGGAGTTAACCAGGGGTTTATTTTTTTTAATGCAGAACAGATAATCTTCCCGGTACGAGTTAATCCCTGCCATTCCCCTCCTTTATTTTTATGAAAAAAATGTGTTTCTTTCTTATATTTAAAAAGTGTATTCATTATAGTAACAAAGCGAATCTCATGACTTATTGGAACTACTTTTAGAATAACAAATCCAGAGTTCTTTAAATAATTCAAGAATTCTGTTTCCCTGAATGTGTACTGATAAAAAGGCGTAGTTTTAGTAGCTTTCCCCGAAAATTTTCTTACTACTTTCACAATACCAACTCTCAATTTCAATATACTCTGTAAAATATTATTGCATGGAACCGTGATAAAAAGAATCCCATTTTCTTTTAATATCCGATTGGCCTCTTTTAATGGAACCAAAGGTCCATCAATAAAATGCTCAACAACACCCCAGGACAGTATAACATCAAAACTTTTATCGGTAAATTCAAAATTAGTAATATCCCCCACTAAGAATTTTTTTTCCGGATAAAGAATTTTTAATTTTTCAATTATCGGTTCAGAAAAATCTAAACCCGTAATATCAAATCCACAATCGGAAAGATAGATTACCCATTGCCCCATTCCGCAACCTGCTTCAAGGATCTTAGTGTCTTTTTTTAAATAATTTAGTATTTGTGGAAGAAGAGGTGAAAATTTTACTCCTTCAAAAGGATCGCCATCTATTAGTTCCTGAATAGAATAAGAACTATTCTCCCAGGTGTCTGTCCAGAACTTTTTCTGATATGGTTCCCAATTTGTATTCACAATTTAAAATGGATAAAATTTAAACAATATTTAATAAACCCATGGAGATTAATTTAAAATTTTCATACTTTCATCTTTACATAATATTTCTAACAATTCGCTACCCTTTGCATTTAAATCTATTTCAGAAAGGAGTTTATTACGTTTATTCTGATTTATTACGAATCCCTTATTCAGTACTAGACATATTTCATTAAGTAATGCCACTTCATCTTTTGGCTTCACCATTATTCCTATATCTTCGCTCAAAAGGTCAGGAATGCCTCCTACATCAGTCGCAATACAAACTGTATTGCAGGCGATAGCTTCCATTAATACATTAGGTGTGCCTTCTGAATAAGATGGAAGCAAAAGAATATCAGCAATATTATAATAAAACAATAGTTTATTGTTTTCAACAGGTTCTTTAATAATAATTTTTTCAGTGAGTGCAAGATCATTGATTAACTTTCTCAATTCTGTAAGATACCCTCCCTTGCCCATCATTATAAATACGATATTGGGATGACGTTCTAATATTACATGCATTATATTTATAATGTGATGAATGCCTTTCCCATATTCAAATCTTCCGATGTAAAGCAAATATTTGGATGAAGAGCTTAATCCCAATTGTCTTATGGCCTGGTCTTTGGATATTGGATAAAAGAATTGCAGATCTAATGGATTAAGAAAATAATGTGCTTTTTCACCAGGAAATTTCAATTTATCCACCATCAGGTTAATTTCTCTTCTGCTCTGGCACAATAATTCATTTGTCATTTTTAAAAATGAATTCTTTAGCCTTTTTTTAACTAAAGGATAATTATCTATACTATCCCCACCATAAATAGGAAATATTTTTATCCCATTTCTCCTGCAGAATATGATTAACATGTCTGAAAAATCAATTAATATTCTTTTATTTTGCAAATAATTCAGAAGTAAAACATGAGATATTTTATTCCTTTTCAGTTCTTTGAATAGCGAAAAAGAGATTTCGTTTTCAAAATATCTGCTAAATATTTTTTTTGTGTTGAAACTTGGGATCCGTCTGGTTTCATGGCCATACTTGTGCCGAAATGCTTTGACATTAGATGAATAACGGGATAAATACCAGAATTCAATTTTAATGCCTTTGTCTAACAGCATTTTGCACCATTTATGTACCGGATCAGAATGATTTGCTAATATTTCCCTGTCAAAGAAATCGGGATCTTCGGAATGATTCCTTATCAGATCTTCAGAGTAAGTATCATAAGGAATTAATGATATAAAAGCTACTTTCATCGATTACCCTAATTTAAATAGTTTTCAGAATTTTGCAACTTATTCCCAATCTGAAAGTTTTTTCCATACTGGCCATGCTAAATGTTTACAGCTCTGCTACTTTTCATATAATCCAGCCCATCGTTCAGGTGTAACAAATTTAAAACCCGGTAACTTACTTTGATTACAAGTATAATTTATATCTCTTTCCTGGATGTCTTTTAAATATTTAATTTTGTGTGTGTTGAATCCCATCATTTTAGTCGCAAGAAAATCTAAATGATACATATTCATAGACCCCAGGAGTACATCGCAATATTTTGCTGTTGCGCCAAGCGGACCATTTCCTTCCCCGGCTACAACTCCATCAATAATGCTTAAAACCTTTCTCTGTTTTGTTTCTGCCAAATTTCCGGTTTTATCAGAATATTCCACCACTTTTGCTACATCAAGAATAGTGCGCCATAGAGTGTCATTTTTAATCCAACTGCCATTATAAATTGGCATTTGGACTTGTTGTGATTCTTCAATAGTAATAGGATATCTGATAAATATACTATTCCCGAAACCAATAGGAATTACTCTGAGAAAATTCTGAATTCGTTCAGACATTTTCGGTTCATGATCATATTGATCTCCAGAAGACATATACCCCTCTGTATAATGAGGCAGCCAGTATTTTTTATTTGTCAAGCCAATTAAATTCTTTAATGCTAAAGTCACTCCGCTGATCTTGTGAGTCTTCATTTTGGGCAGATTTATTATCAAATCTGCCTCAAGTATGCTATTAGCTAAATTATATTTGTGGTGGTTATCAAAATGTGCTTCAAGGGGCTTTTTATAATGAGGTTTATAAAATCGTAATTTATTAATACCCTTATGATTATTGAATGCGCTCTTCTCCAATAAATCGATAGTTGAATATCCTGAATTATCTCCGGGTAATGATTTTTTAATAAAAAGCCCCAAATTAAAAGAACGATTGCCTAACCTGAGATTATTGATTATTTGAATTGGCTTTACTCTGAAATCCCTGAGATCGACTAATTCAACCGGATATCCTCTTTTCTGGAATTCCTCAACAATATGCAAAACACCCAGTTTGCTTACTGTTTTGTCAAAATCAGAAGCTTCAATCGGAGAATCTGCAATTATTATTTTACCATTGTCTCCAACAGCTTTATATGCATATTCAATTAATGGAACAATGAGAGAATTGTTTGTAGTTACTGCTAATTGCCGATCTGAATTTAATTCAAAATGATGATCTTTAATAGTGACAAAATTTGGTTTAATAATAATTTTTGATCCTTTGCTGACCAATTTTCCCAATGGATTCCATTCACTATCTATTCTTTCCCCTGTAAGTTCTGATAATATATAATCAATACCATTCCTGATAATGCTTGCTGCATCAAATGGATCTTTTGGATAGCGTAGATTATCATCATGATAAATAGCTATGGTATCTTTCATAAAATTCTGATTATAAACAGTGATTATAAGTTGAACGGAATATTTGAAATAACAGCCTGATGCTTTCCTGTTTTTACCATTTCAATTGTTTCGGTTATGCAAAAGTCAATATTCATATCCTGGCCGAGTTTTTCTTTAAAATTAATTGCAATGGTTTCTTTCGTTTTGGTTGTTATCCCTGTTTTTCTTTCCGGGATAATAAAAACCTTAATTTTGTCAAGCGATTCCTGAACAACCTGAAACTGCCTTATTTCTTCTTCAAAATCTTTCAGATAATGTAAAAAGTAGGCTGTAGTTAAAAACATGCCATTTGTTCCTTGTATTACTCCTTTCGTTCTGCCGGTAATTTTCCCGATTAAAGGTAACCCACGACCACAAGAACATTTTTCATTTATTTTTATAGCAAGGTCGCCAATACGGTATCTGATCATGGGTTGAGAATAATTATTCAGGTCTGTAATAACAATCTCTCCCATTTCTCCCTCCTTAACCGATTTACCATCTTTCAGAATTTCTACAATCAGGTTTTCGGCAGTTATATGATAACCCTTATGAACCGGACATTCATGGGCAACTGTACTAAATTCTCTGCATCCATATCTGTCAAAGACTTCAGAATGCAGAGATTGTTCAATTTTTGCCCTCATTTTGTCAGAAAGCATTTGGGCTGAGGAAATGATTGAGGGGACAAAAACATCCTGAAGGTTATTATGTTTAATATAATCAGCAATAATTTCAAAAGCTTCAGCATAACCATCCATCATTTTAGGTTTATATTCAATAATATCTAAAATGTACTTCATAAGGTTTTTATCATTCATTTCAAATACCGGAATATATCTTCTGCCCAGAAGATATGAATCAATCCATTCTTTCTTAATCTCAAGTTCATTCATACCTATTTTCTGATGCCATAGCCTTATGCTTTTATCTCCGAATTCCCATCCGGTCCAGCCCCAGTATCTTAGCACTGCAGCATAACGCCAATCAAGCTGGTCTGCATCAGCATAAATATGCAATGGCATTCCTGTTGATCCGCTGGTACGGATTTTTAGTACTTTTTCGAGATTTATTTTATCAGATAACATGTACCCATTCCCGGAGTTTTTAATCGTTTCCTTTCCCAAAACAGGAAGTGATTCCAAATCTTTGAATGATGCAATATTATTAACCACAACCCCATGTTCATCAAATTTCTCTTTATAATAAGGTACATGTTTATAAGAATATTTAAGAAGCTGGTTTAGTTTTTCCAGTTGCTTTTGTTTTATTTGCTCCATTGATTCCCACTGTGTATTCTCAAGAAGCTCCCAATAATTAATACAGTCAGGAGACATAGTCCAATGATGTAAATGGAAAGTATCTTTATAAAATTCTATAAGGTATTTTCTATATTCTTTTTCAGTTTCCGTCATCATGATTATTTGCTCTCTTTATAAGAATTATTAAAATTTCACTTTCCTGAGATTTGCTTTCAAATTTGTAATAGAAAAAATATTCCCGGGATATGAAGATTTGACAAGCTTCCTACTATTTCAGATTTAGAATATCAATAATCCTTGTTTTTATTTGTTTTAAGATCCCTTAATAATTCTGCCACACCAACGAATCCAATATTAAATAAAGCATCAAGAATTGAGAGCCCGGGAATAAAATTCGAAGTATTGATCTGCGGATAATTTGGATGTTGAAAATTCTGAGCCTCTAAAGAAATACCTGCAGCATCAAATTTGTCTTTTTGCTGATAATTTTCTCCTAATCCTCCATAGAGATAAGTTGTTCCCCCTGCTTTTAAAACCAAATCTATTAACATCTCAGAAGCTGACGAAACAGGGTCTAATTTGGAACTTATTAAAAATCTGGTGCTAATTCCAATTTCCTGACTAATAGATATAATGAAATTGATATTTTTCTCTGCTAACAGAGAAGATTCATCATCATTATAAAAACATTCAATAAATTGAAAAACAGAGGTAAAGTATTTTGCTCTATTATAGTTTTGATGTATTGTCTGTAAATGTTTCTTTTTGTTAAAAACCTGACTTATCCTCATCTTATTTATTGGTAGAAACACATTACCGCTGGTATGTTCCAGTGGCAGAGTTAACCAGTACGGAATACCATTGGATAAGATTTGAACCCGTTTTGTCCACAATGAATTACGTGGGTTATTGATAACATGATCTAAAAAAATAAAAACATCTGAACGATTAATTTTATCAAAAAATCCTAACCAGGGAAATAGATTGGGCTGATGAATTGCAACAATTCTCTTTTTACAAATTACTTTATTCATCACAAACTAAAACCAAAACTTGAGTTAATTAAATGCATTATTCTTTTACCCCAGAAATCATGTCACGTAATCGGCCTTTAAATTGCGATAAATATGTTGAATTATTTGATTTGAAATTATCATCGATAGAATTAATATAAGAAATAATATGTTTGTATAAGATATTAACGTATTCTGATTCATTTTCCTGATAATGCATCGGGTGAAGATTTATTTGTATCATTCTTGTACGGCCTTCCTCTATAAAAGTATTTATATTTTTACCTCTGAATTCCATTCTTGAATCAGAAATATAATTATCATTATTAAAGAAAGGGGGATCATAAGCGTTCAGATATCCAGGGAAAGAAGGATATAGCCCAGTTTTTGAGGGAATGTGGAGACTGACAGAATTTACCTTTTTCAAGGATATGCTTTCTAATAATGTTGCCTCAAAAGCCACTTTGGTTATCAATTGTTCATCTTGTAAATCAGGGTATACACTTGGATCAAAATGTAAACCAATTTCAAAACCCATATCTGAAATTTTTTGAATAATTGCTTTATTATAGCTACTTAGAACATTATAAGTTTCTGCTGTAGTAAGTACGAAAAAAGTCGATGATAGATTTTCCTCTAGTTCAATTTCCGCCATTTTAAGTGCAAATCTCAAATCAAGATCAACATCATGTCTTAAAATAAATGAGGTGGTTTGATCGTAACAATTAAAGCTGCTGACTTTGCCAATAATTTTTAATTTCTTTAAAAAAAGTCTATACCCATTATATGTGAAAAAACTATTGTTCACAATCTTAATAAAAATATAGTTGGTTGGAGTTCATCTAAAAAAACAGACTAAAAAATTAAAATTCAATTTTTTAGTAGTTAATTTATTACTATTCTTTGATGATTAATAAAAAATCAATCCACATAGTTGTATGTAATTGATATTTAAAATGGGAAAGATTTCAACAGTAAACTAAAACAAAGTAGATTAATCCTAAAGCTCTAAAATCAATATTTTTGAATAGGATATATTATTATCAAAAGTAAAAAGTTTCATTTTCTCAAATTCATACGCTACAGGTGGAATATCTTCAGTGCTAAAGACAAAACTCTTATTATTAAAAATACGCGTAATAAAAAAATATATATTAAAATTTATTTCTTTTACTATTTTATAACCCAGTTTTAGAAGTTCGTCAATAAAATGTTTATCCAAAAAATTATTGTATTCAGCTACTTTAATTTCATCTAATCCTGCAATTTTCCTTAATCGATTCAATTCCAAAAGTTCTTCGTTAAAGCCTTCACAAATTATTATTCTGGTGAGTTTTGATTTCTTTTTTCTTAATTCCTTAAAAAACAATAATTGAGCTTCCTTTTTAAGGTTAATAATAAAACGTTGAGTAATCAGAACATTTTGCAGAATATCATTTTCCTGAATATATTCAAGACCATCAGTATTGATTACTGTTGCATTATTCAGTTTATTATCACTGATTTTCTTCTTTGCTAAATCAACAAATGTATCAATAACATCGACCCCAATATAAGATTTGCACTTTTTAATATATGGTAAAGAGTTATCACATGCCCCACAACCTATTTCTAATATTTCATCTGTTTCTTTAAGATTACTCAAGATAGCTTCACTTTCTAAAAACGGGAGATATTGATCACTATGTGTCAATGACTTTTTAAGTTCGCTTTGTTTTTTTGCGGTTTCTTCCCAATGAGATTTTAGTTTTGAATAATCCATATATCTTTGTCTTTACAATAAAACACTTATTATTTTACCAAATTAATCAAAAGTTTTATACCATTATTATTATGTTTATACCATTCAATAGTATCCTTCAACAAAACCTGCTCAACCCTTTATAAAGATTACTCTGTGGCTAAGCATTTTAGATAGATTGAATTATTGTTTTTGAAATAAATTTTACCTGTTCTTCTTTTAGCCGACTATATAACGGGATAGCTATTCCACATAAATAAGCTTTAAATGCGTTTGGAAATTCTTTTTCTGAGTGATAATGATATTTGTTTTTGTAATAAATCATTGCAGGTATACATTGCGCTCCATAGTTTGTTCCTACACCTTGTTTTCTCAAATTATCAATAAACTCATTCCTATTGATTATGCTATCCAACACCAAATGAAAAGATTGCCAGGAATGTCGTTTATTTTGAGGAACTTTGGGTAATATTATTTTATTTGTTTGGCTTAATTCATCAAAATAGATATTGGCCAACTTTTCTTTATAATTTATAATGGATTCTAATCTTCCTAATTGGCTGTTAACCAGAGCTGCCTGAAAATCAGTAAGTCGGTAATTAAATCCGGCTTCAACAAACTCCATTTTGCCATCTCGTATTTCTATGCCATGATTTCTCAGAATCCTCAATTTTCTTGCTAATTCATCATCGTCGGTAACCAATATTCCACCTTCGCCGCTTGTAATAGCCTTACGTGGATGAAATGAAAAAGACCCAACATTTCCGAATGTTCCCGTAAACTTTCCATTTTCGGTAGCCCCAAGGGCGCATGCAGCATCTTCAATAATTTTTATATTATTTATTTTTGCCAACTCACAAATTTCCCGGATATCGCACGCCAACCCGAACTCATGTACGGGAATAATTGCCTTTGTTTTAATTGTTATTGCTCGCTCAATCAGATTCTTATCAATATTAAATGTATTAAAATCAATATCAACAAAAACTGGTTTAGCACCAACAAGTTCAACCACATTTGCCGTAGCTATGTATGAGAATGCCGGAACGATGACTTCATCTCCCCTCCCAATTCCAAATGCTACTAATGCCAGATGCAAAGAAGCGGTTCCGCTGGAAACTGCTATAGCATGCCTAACACCAAGATATTGTGCTATATTACTTTCAAGTTCTTCAACCTTAGATCCCTGAATAAGCATACCTGATTGCAAAACGGCAACCACAGCATCAATATCATGTTGCTGTATATCAGGTACCATTAATGGAATAAAATCTAAATTTGACATTTAAAGAATTGATTTAAAATATTCAGCTGTAAGCAAAATGCCTTCATCTAAATCAACTTTTGCTTTGAATCCAAGTACCTTTTCAGTTTTCTCAACAGAAGGGATTCTTAATTCGACATCCGCAGAAAGCTCCTCTTTGAATACGATTTTTGATTTAGAATCCAGAACCCTGCAAACTGTTTGAGCTAATCCTAAAATAGTTATTACGGCTCTGGCATTGCCAATATTAAATGATTGCCCAATTGCGTTTGGGTTTTCAATAACTTCCAATAAACAATCCACAAAATCGTCAACATAACACCATGCCCTTATTTGAGAGCCATCGCCATTAATGAAAATATCTTCATTCTTTAAAGCTCTTTTGATAAAAACCTGCAAGGCTCCTTCTCCTGTTTGTCCCGGACCATAAATATTAAAAGGTCTCACGGTAACTATAGGCAGCCCATATTGCTTATAATAAGCATGAGTCAAATGCTCTCCAGCCAATTTACTTACGGCATAAACCCAACGGGCCTCCCCTGCAGATCCGGCAACAGTATTACTTTCTTCAGTCGGTTTATAAGCCATCGAACCAAAAATCTCCGATGTCGAAAAATCAATAAATCGTCCTTTTACACCGTTTTCATGAGCTGCTTCCAGGGCATTGGCGGTACCAATCATATTAACCTGCATGGTTAATACGGGATTGATGATTACTGTATCAATACCTGCAATTCCCGCTGCGTGTATTACAATGTCAGTTCCTTTCATGGCATCTTTCAATGTTGCCTTATCCAGTACATCACCTTTAATGATTGTAAGGTTCGGATGATTTGCGTATCCGCTATTTGTCAGAGTATCGCGATGGAAATTGTCGTAAGCTGTAATTTTGTTGTTGTCAATCAGATTCCTGATCACCATGTTGGCAATAAAGCCGGCACCTCCGGTAATAAAGATCTTTTTGTTTTTAATCATATGACCATTTTTATGCTATTTTATCCCCACTATATTTCAATTGGTTATTAAGAAGTTTATCATAAACAGCAATTGTTTTTTTTGCAATTACCTCTACCCCAAAATATTTAAGCGCATAATCTCTGCAATTTTTATACCTGTCAGGGTTTTCAAGAACTTCTATAATATTTAATTCAAAATCTGCCATGTTTTCAGGAGATTTCCCGACATGTTGTAAATCATCAAATGGAAAATGTTTAAGTGTTGGGCTGACCACAGGAGTATTGCAACCCATACATTCCAGAGGTGAAATTCCAATACCGGCAAAATCTAATTCAATAGAATCTTCAAAATTTGCCATCAAATAAACATCTGCGGCACTATAATAAACCGGAAGTTCAGTATCTCTGTTTAATCTGGGCAAAATTGTAGCGCCTGCTTCTTTAGCCATATTGTAAAAAGGATCTTCTTTTGATGCTCCTATCAAAATTAATGTAACTTCAAATTTTTCCTTTAGTCGGGTGAAAACACTAATAATATTATTAACACCTTTTGTCTTGTACAATTGCCCAACATAAACTAATACTTTTGTTTCTGAAGGGATATTCAATATTTTCCTTGCTTCTGTCTTTCCAATTGGTTTAATTTTACTAAAATCTATTCCGATACCTGTAAAATCTGATACTTTATTTTCTCCTATCATTGAGATCATATAGAGTCTGTCATTGATTCCTGAAATGATATGAAAATCATACCATTTTAAAGCAATTTTAAACAATAAATGCAATAATAAAAATTTAATATTTTTTGTTTTCCTGAATGAAAAAACAGGTGGATAGCTCCCACAATTTACAATAACTTTTGGGGTTTTTCTAAAGAGTAGAATATAAATATAAGCTTGAATATCGTGTCCCATGTGTAAATGAATAATTATCTGGTTATTCATAATTTCACTTTTCAAAGCCTTAATAATACCAAAGGACCATATGCCTAAGAGAGGATAGGTTTTTGCAGGAAATAATCTGCAATTAACATCTTTAACAATACGTGAAACAGGTTTTGAAATTTCTGTTTCAGGCCTCCAGAGCTCCATTTTAAACTGTTTTGAATAAGTCAAAACATTTCCTGCAACATTACTTGCCCATCCGGCATAGAAGTAATAATCGGATTCTATTTTCGGGAAATATGAATTGTAATCTCTTCCGTAAATGTGAATTATTTTATTCATCATCATCAATATAATCCTGATTCAATTCTCTTTTTGTATAATTTTTCACATGAACAGGATTAATGTTATTTAAAAAATAAGTTAACTCTTTTCTTGAAAACTCCTTCGTTAATATAAGAATGGAAAAATATACTATGACCCCTGCAATCCCAATTACAGGTATATTATACCAATTGGCCGGATTGAATATAGATTTTAAAAAAAACATTGTAAAAAACATTATCACGCCTGAAATTATATGAATCAGAATTACATAATTTTGTTTACTGCCTGTAATCCTATAGGCTGTTATATTATAGATCATCTTCGCAAAAATAGTTGAAATTAATGTCCCCATTGCGGCGCCAACAGCACCAAGACCTAATAAAGTAACCCCAAACAATTCTTTGGGAATGCAGATTAAGCTGAAACCTACGTTTATAACGGAGATTACTATTCCAAGAATAACAGCAAGCTTTATATGATTTGTTGCTCCAATCTGAGAAAAGTATGGTAAGGATATTGCCTGAAAATATATTACAAAAGACAGAACTATAATAATATCTGGTGTAGATTCCATAAAATCTTTCCCAAATAAAATAAAAGTAATTTCTTTTGAAAAGGAGATTAATAAGAGTATTATCGGAACCAGTATCATAGATGAATATCTTTCTGTTTTACGTGAAAACTCCCGGATACCGGAAAGATTACCTTTAGAATACATTTTAGAAATTGCCGGAAATGCAATACCTGAAACTGAATTAGTCAGGAAAACCAACGTCATGGGAATTTGAAAACCTGCAGCAAACCGTCCAACATCCTCTGTTTTACAAAAATATTGGATAAATACGGAATCCAGGTTCTCTGTATATTTATTTGTAAATACCAGAAACATGACGGGGAGCGCAAATTTGAAGTATGATTTAAAATATTCTAAGGTTGGCATTTTTATGGGATAACCTTTGAACATATAGAGATACAGTATTAATGTTACCAGGGCGCTCAATATATTTGACATAGCAAGCAGAACGACACCCAATCCCAAGACTGCTACAAAAACCCGGCTGATAACAAAAACTATTTTACCAATAAGAGAAGCAAAATTACTTTTGGCAAATTCCATCCTGGCGGAATAAGTATTCATCAGCGCCATTGTAAAATTCCCAAGTACAGTGGAAACCAGAATGATATAAATAACTATTTCATGTTCTTTACTTAAAAAGTGCTTATTTAAAATATACTTACTATAAAATATTGTTGCTATAACGATAATGACCATTAAAACATTTAGGAAAAAAGTTGCTGTGAAGTAGACTCCATTACAAATTCCAAAATCTTTCCCTTCAGACACTCTTTTAATATGTGCATCTCCGAATCCCAAATCAGCAAAGCTTTGAAACAGGCCTACATAAGCTAAAGCAAAAGCAACAATCCCAAGCACTTTTGCCCCCATATAATGTGACACAAAATAAAGCGATATAAATCCAATGAGCCTGGTAAGTATTATGAAATACATATTTACCGAAACTTTCATTGCATTATTTTTCGATGTCATAATGAAGATTCTTTTATTACAATCTTAGCTGATACCTTGACTGCATCGTTCAAAACATGGTAAAAGATGATTACTTCTTTCGTCACAGTACCAACTATAACAAGAATCGGGGAACCATTCAAATTATTACTTTGTATAGGCTTGATTTCGATAAGCCTGAATATAAATGCTTGAAATACTTATGTAAGCTGCTAAGAGCATAACTCTCGATATTCCATTCGTATCAAAACCCCAGAACTGTGTTGCGCTGTTAATGATCAAAACTCCGGGTATAAGCAGCGGCAAATTATGCAGAATGGTTTTTAAATCAGGTCTGTAGCTGAATTTTTTCAAATTTCTTAAGGGGGTGAAAAACAATGTGGCTGCAAACGAAATCAAAATGAAAAACCCAATTAATCCCGATTGAAGTAAATTATTTTGAAAGCCCACATGTGTGTCGCCGTAATCAAAATATAAGTCAGAATAACCTGCACCAAAAATAATTGTGCTGTTTTTAAATCCCTCCATTACGCGAGGACCTCTTTCAGTTATTCGACTTAATGTCCCTCCGGCAGTAAGATCTCCTGCAACTAATTCCTGTATGGTTGCCAGCCGTTTCGAAGCTANNGTAAAACCTAAAATCCATGACCTTGTTCCTGTCATAAATATGCTGACATAACTTGTAATATTAACGGCAAGGAGGTAGGATTGTGAAAACCCACTGTTGTCCTTTCCCAGGAATAAAAGACTTCCAAAGAAACAAAATAGTAATGTAACAGCCAATTCAATTGGTCGCATTTCATCGCCGGTGAGGACCCCTTGAGTTGTTGAAATCAAAGGATTAAAATGGGCTACCAACTGTTGGTGATTAACCATATCGTAGATTTGTAAAATGATTGCTATGAATGCGAACGGGAAAATTATTTTAAAGAATTTGATAATATCTTCCTCTTTTTTAAAAATAAATATTGTTGAAACATATAAACTTAATACAATAAGACCTCTTAAGATCGGAATAAAATGGTTGCCGGATACTCCAAGCATAAAAGACATAATCAATAATATAATCAATAAAAAACCCAAATATCCATACCATTTCCTGTAAACAAATGATTTATACCTGTACCATTGGTTTTTATAAAAACTCTTAACTAAAAAAAGGAGTATGAATAATTCTGTAAAGCTGGTTGATACATTGGGAGCAAAAGTATATATAGGCAATCTGGAGGGAGAGTTAAGCCTTGTACCCGAAAATAACCCCCCTGGAGCTTCTAGAAGGATTAGAAGATATGCAAACCAGAAATAATCGTTTTTTGATTTCCATACAGGGATCAATAATAGTAAAAATATAATCTTATTAAATTGAGGTGGTATGAAGTAAACACCAAATGCTGTAAGAACAACTAAAATCAGTAACTGAAAAAAATATTTATACAGGTTGTAAAGTCGAATCATCTTGATTTTATTGATTCTGTTGTCTTCCGGATTAACCGGATTACAGTTTCCATGTTCTCTGGATAAAGTTGCAAAGTCAGGGTAAAACAATGTTTTTGATGAAAGCAGCCGGAACTCCACCCACCGTTGTAAACGGAGCGACATCTTTGTTAACAGCGCTATTGGGGGCAACAATTGAATGATGACCAATTGTTATACCGGGGTAAATAGTGCAATTACCACCAATATAAACATTGCTTTCTATCACAATTGACTTAGTTGGCCTGTATTTTTGTGATTTATTTTCCAGGGGGATCCCGTTTAGACACATAGGGGCAGAAGTATGTGTCCATAATCCTGTAGCGGGCCCGGCAATATGTACATAATTCCCAATGGTAATATCATCACTCCAGTCCAGAACATTATAAACCCCTATATAACTGTTTTGCCCAATTTTTATTTTACCCTTTCCAAACCCCATACAGATTACTTTGCTTTCAATCGAAGAATCATTATCCACTTCAAGATTTTCAACAAATGCATCTTTACCTATCGAAATATTATCTCCTAATTTTACTGAGTTTCCAAATATTACGTCATCACCAATTTTACAGTTCTTACCTATGATCAGATCTTTAGAGAAGATAATTCTTTTGCCGAGACGATTATCTGAAGAAAATTTTATCCTCAAATATTTTTGCCAGAAAAAAGATTTAAGAAAACCCGGGACTAATTTTTTAAATCGTGAATACATTCTGAGTTTTATTTACAATTCTGAACAAGAATCTCTTTTTACTAATACAATAAAATGGTATTATTTCTTTAGTAAAGCCCATCTTAAATTGGGCAATATGAGGTAACCGTTCCGGTTCAATTACACATAAATCATAATATTGTGCTTCTTGCTTTTTTGCCCATTTGATTGCTTCCCATTGAAGTAATTCACCCTGACCGAAATTTGGTACCTCGTTCATGGAAGCCCCCTGCCAATAATGCATTACATTTTTATTGCCGACTATTATAATCCCTGCTAAGGGTTGTTCTTCCTGAAAAGCAACCATTAACAAAGCATTTCCGGTTTTATTATATGCATTTAAAATTTCTTTACAATAATTTAAATGGGGTTCCTTTAGTCCTGCTTTTTTATACATCTGCTGTATAAAGTTAAAATATATTGGTAAGCCCTCGGTCCCGAATTTTTTTATAGTAATACCTGATTTCTCTGCCTTCCTTATCATATTCCGTCTCTTGGAATGAATCACATTATCAAACAATTCTTTTTCGGACTTACTTAAATTGACAAGTCCGGTTTGAAATTTTTTGCCCTCCTTCTTTAACTTTTCCGGAATTTCCTTCATAAAAGAAGACCAATACGTTAATGATTCATTTATGCGGATGGGCAAATTATTCCATAAACTTTGGAAACTTGTAAATTTATCGTCGAACACCCATCCTCCATAGGGAATTTCAAAACTTCCATTATTTGAATAGGTATTACTCAATATTCCTCTTTTAATAGAATGAACAGGACATATCCCAACCAATCTCTTGTCTGTATATGCAAGAAAATAAGAAAGACTCGAATTAAATATTTCAGAAGCAATTTCATTAAATTTTATTTCATGAAAAATCAATCCACTATTTAGTTCAATAAAATTATCAATCTCAGTTTTCTCTGATTCATTAATTTCATTTATGGATTTGCGGATTACTTTCATTGAAACTAATCGGTTACAAACTATTTAAGGTAATTTGTCATTTCACGGGCTCTCCAAACCGGTTTTATATTTTTAGTGCAAAGTTCAATATTTACTTCAGGCTTTCTTAGTATTTCAGGTGCGACATTTTTATTAAATCCATAGTTTTCAAAAATCGGATCTGTAAAATATTGCATACCACTAAAATCACATTTTCTTTCTTCAGGTTGAATAAATTTTGGCTTAATCTCATAAGGTTCAGAATAACAGACTTTTCTGTTTTTAAGAAATAATCCTGCTAATTTTGAATCCTGAAATTCTTTAGAAATTGGGACATCAAATTTTTCCAGTGAGTCTTGAGTAGCGTTTAACTGTCCACTGATGAAACAATACATTAAGGGCGCTTTTTTAACTGAAATGGTTATAGATTGTCCTCCTATTTTTTTTAACCAGGTGTTTTCAAAGGTATTTGCAAACCACCAGGCAAACTTACCTTTTCTCAAATTTTCTCCCGTAAATCCCCCCATCTCACAGAAAGGATACAACAAATCACAAGCTTCTGATCTGCTAACATAGAATCCTTGTTGCTGTAAAAAGGATTTTAGTTGCCTGGGAGTATATTCATATTGGAAAAATGGTGGGTCTATTATTTCTCTGCCAATTATTTTTTTTACACTATTCTTAAATCTTCTCAATAAATTCCTGTAAGTAACAAGAAAAGATAAATTGGGTGTTGTTATTATGGCAATTCCTCCCTGGCGTAATACCCTAAATGCTTCAGCGATAGGTTTATGGGGACCTTCTATAAAATGTTCTACAACACCTAAAGATATATAACCAGACAAACTATTGTCAGGATAAGGCAATGATGTTACATCGCCTTTAAAGAAATTTGCCATCAAATGATTTTTAACTTTCCATTGATTTAAAAAAATAATGGTCTCTTCAGAGAAATCAAGGCCTTCAATATCAATACCCATCTGAGACATGTAAAAGACGTATCTGCCCAAACCACATCCGGCTTCTACACTTTTACCATAACGGGGTGTATATTTAGTTATCCATTGCCGGCCACCATAAAAATCCCACATTTTCATTTCGTTTTCGGGTGATAACTTTTGCCATTCGGCTGCCCAAACTTTTTTATTCTGGCCAGAATCCTCAATATGTTCCATTTTTTGTAACTAATAAGATGCCTTTTGTTAAACAAAATGCTTCCAGGAAAGCTTTTTATTAACAATGCCCCAGCAAATAGCAGAAAACAGGCCCTGCCAAAGTTTAAAGGCAATTTTAATTTGTAAATGTTTTGCGCTACGTAAAGAACCCATAAATATAAAACTACCTGTATGCCGCCAAAAATAGCGTCTGAAAAAATTGCTGTCCTTATATCTCATTACCACTATTAACGTATTGCGAGCATCGTAGTATGCTTTTCGGGGCGACCATTTGCCAAGGGTCATGCTTTCTTTATGCCATATTTTTGCGAAGGGAGTATAATAAAACTTATACCCAGCTTTTTTGGCTCTGGCTTGCCAGTCATATTCTTCGCATTGAAGAAAATAGGTTGTGTCGTAACCTCCAAGTTTTTCATAAACATCGCGGCACACAAGCGTAAAAATATCGTCAATGAAAAATCTTTCAGAAGGTTCATCGTATTGACCTTGATCAATTTCTCTTGCGCCAATATGTTCCCCGTTCCAGCGTAAAGGGTGTTCGTATTTACCAACCGATTGTAACGTATCGGGTTTATCGAAATAATAAACTTTGCCGGTAATAAATGCCCGTAAAGGATCCTGAAGGGCTGCTTCTATAAGGGAGCCAATCACTTTGGAATCGGCCTTTACATCGTTGTTGGTAATGAGGGCAAAATCGGCTTTTTTCTCTTCAAAAGCATATTTTAAACCCACATTGAAGCCTCCGGAATAGCCTAAATTTTTGCCTGTCTGGATACAGGTAACCATCGGGTATGTTCCTTTTACATATTCTTCAGATCCATCACTAGAGCCATTGTCAATCATCACCATTTCGAAGTTGGGATAGTCGTTGGCGAGATAAGAGGTGATGCAATCATCTAAAAGAGTCTTTCCGTTGTAGTTGAGAGTCAGGACTATAACTTTAGGATAATCCATTCTTTTATTTTATAGCATTAAAGAGTACTTCAACTATTTGTTGCTGATCGGTTTCGGTTAAATTCAAATGCAATGGCAGGCTGAGCAAATGCTCCGAATAATATTCAGCTTGCGGACAGGTGCCTTTGGCATAGTGGTACATTATATAGTCAGTATTATCCAGGTAATGAACCCCTGGATAAATCTGATGATCGTACAGCGTCTGAATTACGTTATCGCGATTGGGTACAAGCACCTGGAAAAGATGACGTGATGATACACAATCGGGGGCTATGGACACAATTTTCAGGTTTGGAGTTTTTTGAAGAAGATTTATATAATTGTCAGCTAAAAGGTTACGATATAGATTATCCTCATCAAGATACTTTAACTGAACCAAAGCGATGGATGCAACAACAGAATTTCCGTGATATTTAAACCCTAAATTAGGAACATCATATCGCCATTTGTAGCTTCCCTCGTTTTTATTAAAACGTTGGTAAGTATCTTTCGAAATACCCATCCAGCTTAACTGACGAACGAGCTTGTCCGATTCTTCATCGTTGAAACAAATCATGCCAGAATCGGCCGAAGGGAGGTTTTTAACAGCCTGATAACTAAATACCGATACATCGGCCTCATGTCCAATATGTTTGCCACAAAACTTTGTACCAGCCATGTGAGCTGCATCGAGTATAAGTTTTAACTTATGTTTTTTACATATTTCTATAATTCGGCCATATTGCCCGGTATTTCCTCCAATACCGACATACATAACAGCCCTGGTTTTGGGAGTTATTTTTCGAACCACATCATCAGGGTCAAGACATAAATATTGATCAACATCTGCAAAAACGGGTTTTAACCGTTCATAAAGAATAACGTGATTTGTTGATACAAAAGTAATTGGCGTGGTAATTATTTCATCACCCTCATTCCAATTGTTTTGCATTTTCAGTTGATGAACAGCAAGATGCAGGCCTGAAGTATTGGAATTGAGAAAATGAGCGAATGGTAAACCGGTATATTCTTTCCATTTGTTTTCGAATTCAATGGTTTTGAATCCCATCCCGGTCCAGCCTTTATCGAGGCATTCTCTTATTTCAGAGAGAATTTCTTCTGTATGAAATTTAGGTACAAATACATTTATTGGCATATTTTTCTTATATTTAATTTATGTCTGTTAACTGGTGGAATTTTCTCTTTAATAGGTTATTTCAATCTCTTTTTATATAATAGGCACCTTCCAATCAGAACATTGTGAAGAATAGCTTTAAAAAACCGTTTAATCTTTCCCTTACCGTTTTTATTCAAATAAAATCGCTCCTTTAATTTCTAAGGGTTTCCCGTTAAAAAAACAATTCATTAATTGAATTATTATCATATCCCTTAAAATATTTATAGTAGAAGTATATAATGCCCAACATTCCATATAGGAAAAGAAATGGTAGTGCAGGAAGCATTCGTCGGTATTCGGTAGCTATGATATAAAAAACAGGTATTAAGGTAGTGAATACAATGTTGATTTTAAAGAATCTGGGATAATATTTAATTAATCCTATAAAGGCAAAGAGACTTATAATTATTACAGGCAACATAAGCAAGGCCGCCAGCAATGGACTGTTCTTTATCAATTCCTTCGTACCAATACTAAATATTTTCGTAGGGAACCAAGCTTTATAAAAATAAATACTATATTGTTCTATCTTTCTTCTCGAAATAAAAGGTTCATTTATGAGAGCATTTAAAGAGTCGGCCCTTTTCGAAATTGTACCATCATAAGAATGCTTAAATAATTCATTATCTGTCCCGTCACGTAAATCTGCAATGTAAGAAGAATCCATTTGCTCCTTACTGATCAATCCATAATATTCTGCTTTAACAAGTGATGAGTAATAGTCCCGATATTCAGGAGTAAAACTTGTTCCAAAAGATTTTAATATTCGAATGTCCGGGTAGTGTTGGTATGTTCTGATTAGCCATGGAGAAGCTGTTAATAGCATAACCATTCCTACAATTACGGTGGGAATTAGAGCTTTTATGAATCTTTTCTTATATATCCAGATAAAGATCGGTATTGATACCGCAAAAATAACATTAGCCTGGAATGTAAGATTAAGTAAGCCCCACAAAACTCCGGTTAAAATAAGGTATTTCGTTTTATCAAAAATAAAATATCGCAATAAAGCGTAACACATGGCAAGAGTTAAAAATGATTGAAGCGTTTCTCTTAAAATATTTGTTACATGAATTGCATAGGGATAATAAAAGCAAAAGGCAATAGCAATCAATGATGCATATTTAAAGTTCAGTATATTTGAAATTAGTAAGAAAAACAAGACACATGCCAATGAATCCAATAATGCCTGCATATATTTAGCTATTGCTATTTCGGGGGCATTGTTTAAAATTTTAAAGTTTTTGTCAATTGAAAGTTGTTCTGTTTTATTCCCAAATAATTTTGAAATATTAAATGATAATGACAGGAAAATCGGATAACCCGGTTCCCTGAAAAAGAAGTCTCCACCTCCATATACGGTATAACCTAAACCTTCGGAAAAATTACGAGCTATTTCGTGATAAACAGTTCCATCCGGGGCAATGGTATCAGTATGATAAATATTAATAATAAAAATTCTGAAGACGAATGCTAAAAGAAATATATAAATACAAATTTGAAATTTTGAACTTGTCTTGAGTGTCAATTTTAAATTCTTCATACTCAATTGTTTAGCTACATTGTTTCGATCAAAGTTTGGGTTAGAATCATTTTATATGTCTCTACTCGCAAGCTTGGTCGTGATAATGAATTAATCTTCGCGGTAAATACTTTATTTTTTAGCGGAAATAAAAATAGACTGGCTTAAATAATTTATGATAGGAATTCTTTCCAAAACTGAGCCCAATGCGATTATCGGATTGACTAGAAAAGCAGGAGTATCTGGCAATAAAAAATCTTTGTATTCAATCTTTATTGATTGATATCCGGCAATCTGCAACACTTTTTGCATTTCCCCTTTAGTCAGAGCCATCTCTCCCGGCTCAAGTCGGGCCCACTTTCTGAAAAAGGACGTTGTATGAAAAATCAAATAACAATACGGGTTATAAAGATTAGGTTCCAAAAAAACAATTTTACCGTTGGGCTTAAGTAATTTCTTTATGTTGATAAGAGCCTTATCAATGTTGCAATACAAATGGTGAAGAATTCCATTCCCAACTATATAATCGAATTTTCTTTCAGCTAATTGCTCCGGAAAATTGAAATCTACAACTATGTACGATAAGTTTGGTAACTTATATCTGTTTTTAGCTTCTGCAATGAAAGGTACGCATAGATCAGTTCCCAATACCTTTTTTTGTGTTTTAGTTGCAAGCATAAAAGACAATTCACCGGTACCACAGCCTATTTCAAGTATTTCAGAGGGATTATTTGCATCATCCATTTGAGATATTATATAATCACATCTTCTTTGAGTGCGAATATTTAATGCTTTGGTTGGCCGAAATCCCTGGTTGTAGCCACGATCATCTTTTAAACTTGACATGCTATTTGAATTCCAATTAATTTAAGGGCGCTTAGCTTCTACAGAATATCCAAGCGGATCTTCAACGGATCCAAAATTAAAAAGTAATGACAAATGAGCCACTATAAAACTTATAAACAATGCAGGTAAAAATAAAAAAGCTATTGGCCATCTGTAGATTATCTTCCAAAAAGGCTGAGGTTTTTTTAATAACCGCAACATAACGACCAAAAGTTTATTGGCAATCACACACAGATCATTACCACGTTCAGAAATAACAATTTCCACAAAACCACATTGATCTAAAAGACGATGAAGCCCTTCGCGTGTAAACCTATGAAAGTCGTTTGGAGTATGGTGTCGTCTTGCCGAAAATGGAATTGTGAGAATAAGCCGTCCTTTTGATTTCAGCACCCTGATTATTTCATTAACAAATGCAACCGGATCTTCAACATGTTCTAATACTTCTACAGAAAGAACAATATCAAATGAACTTGCATCAAAAGGTATTATTTTGCCATCGTAATAGATGATCTCTTTACGGGCAACAGTCATTCCGAATTTGTCTGCGCTATCTAAATCAAGTCCTTTATAGGTTGTACAATCAGGAAGCCATTCTCGCCAGGGTGATTCACCTGCACCAACATCAAGGATCTTGCCTTCTACGCGGCTTAAACCTGGCTTAAGAAAGGAAACGATGGTTTTAAGTTGTAAATCAACGGCGCATCGGAGCCAGAAAATAAAAGGATTCGCTGAAGGAGATTTAACAGAAATGGGCTTAAATGATTCAGAATGTATGATCCCATGGCTTCTACAATAATCGATTTTTTCCCCTGCCATTCCTATTCTTTGTTGGCTTGTATCTCATTAATAACCTTGGTTATATCTTTCGGTGAAGCATAGACCTTGCTATTGTAAATTATTTTATCCCTGATATATTTCGGCCTGTTTTTAACTTCTTCAATTATTTTCCCGATGTAATCTCCCAAAATACTAATAGAAATAAGCTGAACTCCTCCTAATCCAAGTATAAGGAATATAATTGTTGTAATTCCCCTGGCTCCCTGTGGAGGATTGATAAAATAATTTATTATATAAAAGATTGAGAGCCCTAACGTAACAATAAAGACAGCCACCCCAATCGCTTGAATATACTGTAAAGGTTTTGTGCTGAATGAAAAAATTCCTTTTTTAGCCCACCAGATGTTTTTCAGTAAGTTATTGGTACTTCGACCAAACAAACGCTCGGGCCTATGGTACTCCACTCCAGTTTGCTTAAAACCAACCCAGGCCCGTAATCCTCTTAAAAAAACATCTTTCTCGTTAAATGATAATATCTGATCAACTGCCTTTCTGTTAATTAATGAAAAGTCACCAGCATCTACAGGTATTTTTACCTCAGAGAGATTTTTAAATAACCTGTAGAAAAGTTTATAACTTAATTGCATTACAAATGAAGCTTCTCGTTTTACACGTTGCCCATATACAATATCGTATCCTTCTTCCCATTTTTTAATAAATTCATCAATTACCTCCGGTGGATCTTGTCCATCGCCGTCCATAAGCACCACAGCATCACCACTCGAAAGTTCCATGCCACTGAGAAAAGCAGATTGAGACCCAAAATTTCGGGAATGTGATATCCCCAATACATGTGTGTCATTAACAGCTAACTGAGCTATAACTGCTTCGTCATTAAAAGGGCTGCAATCGTTAATAAAAATAATTTCATAGTCATACCCGCTCTCTGAAAAAACTTTGGTTAATCGTTCATACATAATTGGTATAGCCTGATTATCTTTATAGCATGCAAGAATACATGATATCTTTTTTTCTTTTGCAGGTACAGATATATATTTTAATTTATGTGATGCTTCCTTTTCCCATTCAATAGAAAGTTTTAAACCTTGCTCGAACGAAGTGACAGCTTGCCATCCTAAAATTTTCTTTGCTTCTTCCGTATCACCATACCAGTCACTTAAATCCCATTTACGATTGGGCATACTGCTGAATCGGGGTTCTTCTTTAATATTAAATAGTTTTCTTGATAGGTCGGCAACATCTTCAATGGTTGTTTTTATTCCCGTTGCAATATTTATTGATGCTCCCGGATTAATCCGGCATGCCGTTAGTGCAGCCGTTACAATGGAACTAGTGCAATCATCAACGTACACAAAATCACGAGAGATATCTTTTTCTACCAGGTTTGGATATTTACCCCGGAGACCATGGGAAATAACTGATGGTATAAACCTGTCGCGCTCTTCCCATGGACCGTAGACAGAGAACATCCTTAGATTAACGCATGGGAAATTATGAATCTTGCCAAAATATTTAATTAAGTATGACGCGCCAACTTTAGAAACAGCATAATCGCTGTTAGGAATCAGTTCTGATAATTCTTTTGGCCCGGAGCAATTAGTTCCATATTCTGATGAAGTACCTGCTTGTACAAAAGCAGTACAACCATATTCACTGACTGCCCTTAATAAATTTAATGTGCCGATATAATTTGTAAAATGAATTTTTTCAACATTACTTTGCCTTGAATAAGCTCCATAAGCGGCCAGATTAAAGACCGTTTGCGGTTTTAATTTTTTTATTATCCGTTGCAATATTTCGTAATCGATAATATCCAGATTAACTAATTGTTTATTGGCTACACCTGCCAGCCGCCAGCTTTTTTGAGGATTACGGGAACATGCATATACATCATTGCGTATTTGATTGATACCATGAAAAAGATTTGCGCCAATAAATCCTGAAGCGCCAATAACTAAAATAGGGCCGGACAATTGTCTTACTTCATCAATCTGTTTATCCATCCAAATATTACGATAGATTATTTCACTATTCATTCAACATGCTTTTAATCGTTAATAATAATGATTCTACGTCTAATCCGCATTGTTGTTGATGATAAGCCTGACTGCCATATAACCCACCGGGATAACCGACAGCAAACAGGTGTTTAAAAGAGCATGTGACTTGTGCTGAAAACAACTTTAGTGCCAGATGTTCGCCTATGCCACCGTGTTGAACATGTTCTTCCATAATAAGTAACTTGCCGGTTTTCTTAATGCTTTGCTTTAGTTCCTCATTAATATCAACGATAGGCAGTTCTGAAACTACAAATACATCAGCTGACACCCTATCAGCTATAATAACATTAATTGCATTTAAAACAACCGGCCCCATTGCAACTATTGTAATATCGTTGCCTTTAAGAATATTTCGTATGGGCTGAAATGACGATATGCTTAGATTAACAGGTTTTATGCCAAATCCTAGTCGTAAATAAGATGGCCCTTTATATGAGAACATTGCATTTATTGTATTTTCTACATCTTCATTACAAAAAGGAATAAAGCATTTCATATTCTGAAACGAAGACAATACAGCAATATCTTCGAGTGCATGATGCGTAGCCCCCATTATACCGTAACCATATCCCCCCCCATTTCCTATTATTTTAACATTAAGGTTATGTAAGCAAACATCTAATCTGATTTGCTCAGTGGGTCTATAAACAATAAATGGAGCGATACTATAACAAATCGGTACTAAACCCTCCGTTGCCAATGCAGCAGCAACCGAGATCATATTTTGTTCTGAAACACCCATGTTGATAAAGCGGTTGCCAATAGCATCACGAATGTTTTCCAATGCCATAAAACCAAGATCACCTGTTAAAAATATTACTTGTTTGTCAGCAGTTGCAATTCTCTCTATAATATTAGAAAATTCTTTACGCATGCTTATTGATTCTCCTTAATTGCCTGTTGAAATTGTTCATCCGACATAGGTAAATAATGCCATTCCATTTTGTTTTCCATATATGAAACGCCATTGCCCTTGGTTGTATTGGCAATAATGCATTTAGGTTTATTATTATTAAAATCCAATTGATTAAAGGTATCTTCCAAACTATTAAAATCATTACCATTAGTAGCAACATACACATCAAAATTAAATGACTCCCATTTATCAACTAATGGTTCTAAATCGAAAACGTCCGTAGTCCTTCCAAATCCCTGTAAACCATTGTTGTCTATTATAGCAATTAGATTACTAAGTTTATGTTGACTTGCAAACAATGCGGCTTCCCATGTAGATCCTTCATCACAATCTCCATCAGAAAGAATAGTGTAAATATTATATTTTTTATTGGTAAATTTTGTTGCAAAAGCCAACCCTGAAGAAAGAGATAAGCCGTGCCCCAGGCTTCCTGTTCCAAAAATTATTTCCTTTATTTGTCTGTTGCATGGCGTATGTGCCGCTAAAAATGTTCCATCCATGTAAAAAGAATCAAGGAGTTTTTTATTGATCCTTCCCGCCTTCGCAAGAACAGTGTATAATGCAGCAGCTGCATGTCCCTTGGATAATACAAATTTATCAGCTGCATTTAACTGTTTAAAATACAAGAAAATCAAAATATCCAAACAAGATAATGATGATCCGATATGTCCGGCATTTGCCTTCTTGTATAAAGAAAGTAAAGTTAATATACAGCTCTTTCTAATTTCCTTTAAATTATCGTTCATTTTTATTTCAATCTCATTTTAATTGATTGCCAAATTTGTAAATTAATAGCGTTATACTTACTCACGATTTGTCTTAACTATTTTACTATAAGACTTGCAATGAGCAAAAAATTTCGTTTTTTGGACTCTTGCTTTTTCGAGCCGGTGTTTTAAATTGCTCAGGTTTTTTTTGTCTGGATCCCCGCCACAATCTGTCTTACCTGCACTGTCATTGCGATCCCGCAAAGCGGGAGCAGCAATCTCAATCAACCTTCCACAGTGCCAACTTTTGTCATTTTACTTACTTTAACTCACCCCTAACCCCTCCCAAGAGGAAATTCTTAAACCGCTTTCTCCTTTTTTCTTTTTACTTTCCCAATGGACTTATTCTTCCGTATAATACCCTTTCGACTTATCCGTATAGCCATATCTTCCATAATAATTACTTCCGTAATAATTATATCCATAGGAGTAACCATAACCATGCGTATAACCGTACCTCATTCCATAACCATAATATCCCGAAAGGTTTATGTCATTTATTAAAATGGCCATATTTTTAAGTTCGCCATGACTGTTTAGTTGCTCTATCATTTCGAGAGTATTACGCGAGGTATATCTCTGGCGAACTATAAATAGATTAACATCGACATAAGGAGCCAGCAGTAATGTATCAGTAACAATGGCAACCGGAGGAGTGTCAATAATAATATAATCAAATTCTTTCTTTGCTCTCTCCATAAACTTTTTCATTTGCTCCGTCTCGATAAGTTCCGCAGGGTTTGGAGGTATAGGGCCCGATGGTGCATAGAAAAGATTTTTTATCTGGGTTTCCCTGATTATTTCTTCATAATGGCAATTACCACTGAGGTATGTGCTCATCCCGGGGCTATCCTGAAATTCAAAAACCTTGTTGATGCGGGGTTTCCTGAGATCAAGACCAATAAGCAGAACTTTTTTACCGAGCATTGCCGTGATAGCCGCCAGGTTAATTGAGATAAATGTCTTTCCCTCAGAGCTTATGGTTGATGAAACGGCAATAACTGCCACTTTATTTTCCATAACAAAATATTTTATTGCAGTGCGTACCGATCTGAAAGATTCAGCCAGTGATGATCCAGGCTTTTCTACAACAGCTATTTCATTCTTACCTTCACTGTGACTGATATATCCTATTACAGGAACTTTTGTCTTTCTCTCAATATCCCTTTTATCAATTACCCTGTCGTTGAAAAAGTCAATCAGCGATATTAATGCCATCGGTAATATAAAACCCAGCATAATGGCAATTATAAGGTTCTTCTTTGCTTTTGGTTTAATAAGGCCCGAACTGAAATATGAAGCTGTATCAATAATACGGTTGTCGGATACATTTGATGCCCTGGCAATACCCGATTCGGAACGTTTTTCAAGAAGATAAGTATATACAGTATTGTTAAGATCGAACTTCCGCTGAATATTGATTAGCTTCCTTTCAGTTGAGGGAAGTCTGTTGATTTCAACCTCCACACCGGATATCTTCCTGTCCGATTCAGCTATTAACAACTTTAAGCCGGCAATACCGTTCCTCACATTCTCCCTTAAGGCTTCACGTGCTTCTTCAATTTGTCTGTCCATAAGCTCAAGAGCCGGTTGATTACCCTCAATATTGAAACCAAATTTTTCCCGTTCTTTCTGAAGCGTTGATAATTCAACAACAAGCCTGAGTAACACCTGGTCGGTTATTCCCATTACCGAAGGGGAGATAATCGTTCCTATGGCATTCTTAATATTAAGGTACTCCGAGAGGTAGTTGTAATACTGGAGCTGGAGTTCAAATGCTGTTTTCTCATTCTCAAATTTTTCGGACCTGTTCTGGATAAGTGTACCTTCACGGCTGAGGTCAATAAAACTGTTTTTCAACCTGAACTTCTCAAGTCTCTCTTCAGCAACATCAAGGGAATCTAATATCACTTTTAACTGTCCGTCGATAAACTTAATTGTACTATCAGCAGTCTGGTTTTTATTATCAATACCATACAGGATATATACATCCATTAGTTTGTTAAGATAATCCGCCTCCTGATCAATTACAGAACCTGAAACGGAAAGAGTAACCAGGGATGCCTCTTTCTCTATTGGCGCAACGGCCAGCTTGCTCCTGTATTCGCTGGCGAGGCTTCCGGGATCTGTAAAATAAAAATAGTACTTATTTGAATTGTTTGCACTATAAACAGATTCCCCGGGATTCCTCGGTTCAATTTTAAAGTCAAATCCAAATTTATTAAATCTTGCACCAAAACTCATTACGCTGTCAAATTTAATACCATCATTAAATTCAATTCTATATGTGTTCTTTGATAATATTATTATTCCCACATTTGGCTGTTTTGGCTCAAGTTCAAGTGAATCATATACCACTATAAACGGACATGTTTTGTACATCCTTGATTCCACAATTCCTCTTTTCCCGACACCAACGTAAACAACATGGAAATCCTCCTGCTCTTTCATAACCCTGTAATTCAGGCTGAATGATTTAAGAATGCCCATCTCATTTTTCAGGTTCTGCTGACTTTTAAAAATGTCTCCTCCCGGTATCACGCTTGCAGCATTGCTATTCATTTTCCCTAACTCATCATCCTTTATCAGCAATGTAGCTGATACTGAATATATTGGTTGCGAATACCTGTTTATACCATAGGCCAGCGTCACTGCAATAAACAGTGCAATAGCAAACCAGTACCAGTTGCTTATAAAAAGAGACAAATATCGCTTAATGTCGAGATTGTCGTCTTCGTTAAAATTTGGCTGAGGTGGGGAGGGGTAATTGGGGTCCATGGGGTGTAAGTGTTATGTTGTTATGGCGTTATGACGTTATGGCGTTGTGGCGTTATGATGTTATGGCGTTGTGGCGTTATGATGTTATGGCGTTAAAGCGTTATGATGTTATGGGGTTATGACGTTATGTTGTAGGGATTTAAAATATTTTGTCAGAGCGCTAAGTTTGTTGGAGACTTTTTCTATCTGATTTCTAATTTCGTTGTATTGATCTTCATTAATGTACCTAAGATCAAGGGAAGCAATAGTTTGATTCAATAATTCCATAAGACTTGAATATGCGATTGTCATGAAATTTGATTTGTCTTTACCAGTCATCCTGTAAGAACCTTCAACAATATTTGAGGAAACAGAAATTGCTGATCTTCTCATCTGATTAGTAATTCCAAATTTTTCATCATCAGGAAAAGTTCTGGTAATACTATAAACCATTTTCGTCAATTCCCTGGCATCATTCCAAACCTCTAATTTTTCAAAAGAATATTTCATTTCAAGTGTTATGACGTTAGTATGTTATGACGTTATGGCGTTGGTCGTGATAATATGGAGTTGGATCGTTTCCCCAGCATAACAACATTACATCATACAGTCAAATTTTTCAGTCGACACAACAACGTAACGACATAACGACATAACATCTTTTTGCAATTCCCTGGCATCATTCCAAACCTCAAGTTTTTCAAAAGAATATTTCATTCCAAGTGTTATGACGTTGTGGCGTTATGATGTTAGGGCGTTAGGGCGTTAAATGTTCGAGGGTCAAGGGTTGAGGTTATAAATTAGTTATATATTTTTGCATACTTACTGTAATTAAATCTTTTACCTTTCCCCAATTCATCGGCATAAGCATTCGCGGATCTTCTTCAGTATCTGCGTCTTCAAAATAGGTCAGACTTTTTAATGCAAGAATTTCAGAAGCATCATTATACTTGAGCTTATAAAACCCAAGCATTTCTTCTAAACTATAAAATTTCAATAAAAATTTCAGGTCAATAAAGTCTTTCTTAGTTCCTCTCCCGGTAATAGCTGCCACCTTCATTGCAGCAATATCTTTGGTCGCTGCCAATCGCAGATCGTCTTCAATAATTGTTTCACCCAGCCAGGGATAATGATAGTTTACCAAATCAACTTTTATTCCGTCAATCAAATATATGTTTATGTTTTTTGTTTTTTTCAATAACGTTATTGAACCTATTTTGTTTAAAATTTTGTCGATTTCAAATTCATCAGCGTCTAAAATGCCAAACAAATCTATATCAATGGAATTCCGATGGCCAATCTGCAAAGCTAAAGAAGTGCCGCCTGCTAATCTGAGTTCTTTAAACTCGTCAGTTTGCATTAATTTTCTTAAAAGTTCCAGTGTTCCGGATTCAATTGTCTGGTAGTGTAACATAAAAATTTCTCCTGGGGAATTTTAGACAGTACAGATATGAAAGATATCGATTTTTTATCCAAATCTTTCAATTGTATTACAATTTGGGCAATTTCCTCGATTCCATAATACTTATATATAAGAACCCAATCTTTTAATAGTCCGTACTCTAAAACCCTATGTATCAACCATTTTTTATTTTTACTAAAATCTATTTTCTCTCTGTCAACATCCCAAAAGAGATGAGGCGAAAGTTGAATTATATTAATATCTGAATTGTTTTTTATGTTATACATTGGGTTATTCAAGGTTCGAGGTTCAAAGTTCAAAAGTTCAAGGTTCAAAGTTCAAAGTTCAAGGTTGTCAATGACCTTGAAACCTTTTTAGTTTCTGCTTAAATGTCTTCAAG
>PMNJ01000039.1 GCA_003162595.1 Bacteroidales bacterium
GAGTTGTCTTGTCACGATGAAACTGTCTAGATGGTACCAAGTCCGGGTAAGGATTGTGAATTTCGGGTCACGACGAAATAGTCTCGATGCAGAGCAAAAAACAAGGTACCAGCGCGTCGGCCGGCAACCCTATTGACTTTGTCTCGGCAACAGGATCAGTCTGGGTGCAACAAAATTTGATAAGTTGAAATGAATTTACTCGCATAGACATTAGGGCTGATTGAGAAATAGTCCGGGTTGCAAAAGGCAACCGGGGATCGACCACAATATCCTTTGCGAAGCAACCTGAAAAACTCATCCGATCCGAGCTGGGCGAAGCCAACCGAGGACGACGCGAAACGGCGGACGAGCTCGCCGCAGGCAATTAATTAAACCGTCCGAGTTAGCTATAGGGCTAATTTTGAAATTGTCATGTTATAGATTATTTTTTTAGTTCTCAGGTTGTGATGAATTTGTCTCGGTAAGGCACGCTTCCGCCACGTTAGTCACATAAAACCACCTAGTAATTAGACACGGCCTATCTCGTTGAGTGGCAGGGACGGGCTGGAAGACTTTACGCAAACATGATTAGTTATTGCAAATCCTCGGTTGCAATGTTTGCGTAATGTGCCTGACAGCGAAGGGACGGTTTCTATTTGGAATATTTTTTAAGGAGCTATTCAAAACTAATCTCCATGGTCCATATTTAACCACTACAATATTGATGACTTCTTTTTTTCTTATTCATTTCGCAATGCTACTACTGGATTTCTTGTTGCTGTATACCAACTTTGTAAATTCACTGTCATTAATGCAATCGCAAATGCGATTAATCCCGCTAATACGAAAATCCACCAGCTGAATTCTGTTTTATATGCAAAGTTTTGTAACCATTTATGCATTACGTACCACGCAATAGATGAGGCAATTATAAAAGACACTACAACCCATTTTAAGAATTCTCTATTGAACAATAAAATAATATCTGAATTTCTGGCTCCCATAACTTTCCTGATACCGATCTCTTTGGTACGCCGATCAGTAGAAAAAACCACCATCCCCAAAATCCCTAAAACGGAGATTAGAATTGCCAGGATAGCAAAAGATAAAATGAGATTTCGTAACTGAGTTTCGTCCTTATATGTTTCAGATAGAAGGTCATCAAAAAATTTATATGAAAACTCCGCGCCATTTAGATACTTCTTGTAAGTGTCACGAATATAAGCAAGTGACTCTTTAGTATTGCCCTTCGCAATGCGTACATTCATTGTATTAATCTCTTCAGGATTAAATGACAAAATCAGTGGTTCAATTGGGAAGTATAATGATCTGAAATGAAAATCCTTAACAACTCCGACAATTACATTTTGTCCTATGCGTTGCCCAATTGGATCGGCAAATCCGAACAACTTTTCTGCTGTTTGATTTATCACAATTGGGTAATTCTCGAGCTTACTCCAGTACCCATCGTAATCCATTTGGAAAAACTGTCCTTTGATTACTTCGATTTTATAAGTTTTTGCAAAATCTTCATCAACAAAATAGTAGTTGACCTGTAAAGTATCTGTACCACCATCTTTACTAATTATAATACTTTCCCTAAATCCAGCTCCAATCGGTGCATAAGTGCTCGCCGAAGCACTTAATATCAAGGGATTTCTTCGTAATTCTTCTTTGAATGGCTTGTTGTCTCCTGCAATCCATAAACCTGTGGGTATGACTAAAACGTTTTTGTCATCGAGCCCCAAATCCTTATTATGAATATAATTCAATTGCTTTATAAACAGCAATGTTGCTATGATGAAAAAAATTGCTATTGTAAATTGAATAGTAACAAGAATCCTTATAAAATTATTCCTTGAACCAGATATAGATCCTCCTCTGAAAATTCCGATCGGATTAAATGCTGAAAGGTATACTGAAGGATAAAAACCCGCGATAATTCCAACTGTAAAAGTTAAAAATAAAAGGTTTATAATTAAGCCCGGTGAAAATATTAAGGTTAGATGCTTCTCTGACATCATATTAAATACTGGAATAATGAGAACTACAAAAAAGAGCCCCAACGCTGTAGCCAGAAATATCTGTAGAGTAGATTCCATCATAAATTGACTAAAAACACTTATTCTACTTGCTCCATTTGTTTTTTTGATTCCAATTTCTATGAATCGCTCTGATGCCCTGGCAATTGATAAGGTGGAAAAGTTAAGAGATGCCATAAGTACTATTAAGAAAGCCAGCCCTGAAAATATCCAGACGTATTTGTAACTCCCTTGATTCTTATCATAGATGTAGTTTGGATAATCAGAATACAGGTGAATATCAGCTAGTGGTTGAAGCAAAAGCTTATCACTAATTTTAGAATACCTACTTATATGATTTGAAATCAAGCTCAGGAACTTATTGTCAATCTGTGCATCTTTCCTTAGTTTGATGTAGACTCTTACACTCCCTTTATCACCCCATGGATTTGAATATTTTAAAATCAGAGCATTCTTATCAGAAAGGATATATCCAACATCAATTGTGCTTTGTTCCGGGATTTTTATTACACCTCCAATTGTATAGACTTCTTTAAAAACCTTATCACTTACAAGCGTTTTTCCCAGGCACGACTTATTTCCAAATATTTTTCTTGCAGTTACTTCTGACAGAACAATTTTGTCAGGCTTATCTAAAGCACTTTCAGGTGAACCTTCGATAAACCTGAATCCCCCGAATACTTTAAAAAAATCTTCGTTTGTCCAGCACCCTCTTATTTCATATTTTTCTCCTCCTGATTCTTTTTGAAGAGGAGAATCTTCAGTTTGATGAGAAATATATGTAGCATATTCTATTTGAGGATAATCAGTCTTTAAAGTTTTAGCTACTGGGCTATAGCACATAGGGGATTTTATGACTTTATCTCCCTCTTTTGATAAAGTTAGAACCCGATAAATTTGCCTATAGTCAGGATGAAATTTGTCATAACTTAACTCATTTAATACCCATAGATAAATAAGTAAACTAGCAACTATAGCGACTGTGAAGCCTGCAAATGTGATTATAGAATAGACAGGTTTTCTTATCAAATTACGAAGGATCGATTTGATTTGATAGTTCATATGCATGTATTACTGATAATAACTAGTACATTTTCATTATAAGAATCCCTTTCATTCTTCCCTTACAACTTTTAATTTAACCTAGTTCAAATATATAACGTATTTATTAGTTTAACAACTAACTTATTAATTATCACAATTGTTTTGTAAGTCTATGTCAATGAAAGTTGATTGAAATAAAGAGGTAATTTGAAATTTTAGCAGTTATAGAACTGGTTTTTATATATCCAGATATTAGTAATGATAATGTTGTCCAGATTGAAAAGTCCCGCTAAACGGTCAGGTTTTCTATTGGCGTGAAAAAAATGTCCATATAACGAAGGCAGGCTAAGAAGCATGTGTTTTGCAGGGATGGTTGCAGGGATGGGCTGTACAACTCTTGCTTGTGCGTTGGCAGTCAGGGTGTTGTGGCCACGCGCATTGCAGCTAACGGCCCGGCGGTTTA
>PMNJ01000126.1 GCA_003162595.1 Bacteroidales bacterium
TCATAAAAACGATACAGATCATTTTCTTCACTTTTCCCGGGAGCTCCGTAATTGCCAACAAGCGGATATGTAAGACACAATACTTGTCCACGGTAGGATGGATCGGTTAAACTCTCAGGATAACCGGTCATAGCAGTATTGAAAACCACTTCACCCGCAGCTGATACAGGAGCACCAAATGATCTGCCGGAATATACTGTTCCATCTTCAAGAGTAAGTTTTACCTTTATTTTCTCAATCATTATAATGCTGTTCTAAATTTTTAATTTGTTCGTTCAAACATTCCTGTTTCAACAAAACCTACCTTACTGAGGCTACTGCCCTTTCAATCTGTTCCATGGCTTTCATTACTGTCTGATGTGTTGTTCCAAGATTCATTCTCATAAACCCTTCACCACCAGGTCCAAAAGTNNTTCTGAAGATCTTTTCCTGACATTCCAAACCGCCTGCAATCCAACCAGATCATATAAGTCGCCTCGGGTTGAACAGGTACGATTTCGGGTATCATTTTTCCGCAATAATCCTTGACAAATTCTACATTATTATCTATATAATCAAGCAGGGCATCAAGCCACTTATACCCGTTAGTATAAGCAGCTATTGAAGCTGTATTTCCGAATATATTACCATTTCCCACATGGAGATTATCAACAATCCGGTTAAATGATTTTCTTAAGACAGGATTTGGAATAATGACAGAGGAAGTAGAGAGGCCGGCCAGGTTAAATGTCTTGCTTGGAGCAATTAATGTAACGGTATTTTCAGCAATTTTTTCAGAAAGAGATGCCATTGGCGTATGTGTGAATCCCGGAAGCACAAGATCGCAGTGTATTTCATCTGAAATGATCAGAATATTGTTTTTCAGACAAATATCAGCCAGGTTATTGAGTTCCTCCGGTGTCCATACCCTTCCAACCGGGTTATGAGGATTGGAAATTATTATCATCTTTGTCTTGTTGTCAATTCCGGCAATCAGAGAATTGTAATCCATGTCCCATTTGCCTTCTAACTCAGTCAGTCTGTTATAGACAAGATTACGACCATGAGATTCTGCGGCTGAAAAGAAGGGAAAATATACAGGAGGCTGAACGATTATGCTATCTCCCGGCTGGGTAAAAGCCAGAGTACAGAAGTTCAGAGCAGGAACTATACCAGGACTAAAGGAGATCCATTCCTTTTCAACTGTCCAGTTATGTCTGGTTTTTATCCAGGTTATCATCGAATGGAAGTATTCCGAAGAGCGGAAAGAATAGCCATAAATCTGATGTTCAAGACGTTTCTGTAGTGATTCTACAATAAAATCAGGGGTATTAAAATCCATATCTGCAACCCACATTGGTATAATGTCTTTTACACCAAATGTATCTTCCCTGCGGTCATATTTAATACAATCAGTGCCCTCTCTTCCGGCAGGTTCATCGAAATTCCACATCCTAAAAAATGGTCTGGGTTCAGGGGTTTAAAGATATATAAAAAATTGTTACAGCAGCAGCATTATCTATTAGTAGACTGATCAGTAATATAAGTTCATGAAGTTTAGAGTGCCTAAAGTTTGGAGTGCCTAATGTTGATATTTAAAGAATGAAGTAAAATGTTAATCATGTATATCAAAAGCTTAAGATTCAATATAAAATAATCAGTCACAGTCGAAAACTTTACTTTTTTCGAAACAATTTTAGGCATTTTAAGCACTCCAGACTCTATGCACTTATTAGTTTCAATATTATTTATTACTTTTATGGACGTTTTTGTATGAGTATTTTTAAATTTTAAATTGACTTAAAATGAAAAAAATTGTTGCAGGTTTTATACTTCCATTGCTGATAATAAGTTTCGCATGCCTGAGTTCATGTAAAGACAGGGCAACTTCTAAACAACAGAAGAAGACGGAAAAGGAAGAGGTTAAAGCGATTCAGGGTCAGATTGAGACAAATGTTTATCCCTTACCTACATCAGCTGAGGTTATTAAGATGCTTACTGATCTGGAGGTTGGCTATATAATCGGGATATCAAATCCGGTCGAAAATTCTAAAAAGTATTTCAGCAGTTCAACCAGGTCGATTAATGTTGGTGTTTTTGGAGCCGACTTAAGTTACGCAACACTCTATAATCAACAGCAGGAAGTGATTAATTATCTGAATGCCATAAGAGCTCTTGCCAACGAACTCAACATGTCAAAAATATATAATGAGGATCTGTATACTAAAATAAAACAGAATTTTGATAACAAGGATGAATTGGTTAAAATACTTACAAGCGCATTTAATGATACATATGCATATCTGAGTGAAAATGATCAGCAGCCATTAGCCCTGCTGGTTGTCGGTGGAGCCTGGGTTGAGGGTATGTATCTTACAACACATGTTTCGGAGGCAGCATATCAGGTTGCAGGAATCTCAAAGGTATTGCTTGAGCAAAAAAAATCGTTCGATATTTTCCTCGAAATAACTAAGCCATATCTTAACGATCCAAGTGTAAGTGATTTTGTTAAAGTACTTGATCCGGTAAAAAAAGTATACGAAGGAATTGGCACAAGTCTGACTGAACAGAACATTAAAGACATAACTAAAGTTATTGGTGATGTAAGGGAACAGATAGTAAAATAATTTTTACATAAATAATTGACCGCAAAGAATCTTACTTTGCGGTCTTTTTTTTACTTTACGTTTTATGAGGGAATCGGTATTACTCGCCTTAATTCATATTTTTGCCATTGTTTCGACCATCAACCCTGCCGGAATATCGTCGAGAGGTAAAAAAATTCTGCGTAGTTACCTCAGGAGATATCTTAACCGGGAACTTGAGGAAGAATACTATGCCCTCTTCGAAAACAACCTTGAGTTCTATTCAAATGAACTTAAAAGTGTCGATAAAGCGGAACTGGCTGATGACGAATCTCTTATCTCATTTCAGATTACTAATATCTGCCGGCAAATAAAAAA
>PMNJ01000020.1:0-128 GCA_003162595.1 Bacteroidales bacterium
TGGTTAAGATTGAAAATTGAGCTACCTGGTTATTCTGTATGGTTACGGACATGGCTTGTGCAGGTTGGGAGAATCAAACTTTATCTTTTAGATAGTAATGACGCTGCCAATTTCCCAATCCACCGGGG
>PMNJ01000020.1:264-2903 GCA_003162595.1 Bacteroidales bacterium
GCATTTCACGCCAGCAATTGTTGGCTCTGGGTCGTGCCGATGCTCTAAACCAGTCAGAGAAGTTCAACATGGCTTACCTGGCAATAAGAGGCAGTGGTGCTGTGAACGGAGTAAGCCGTCTCCATGGAGAAGTCAGCCGTCATATTTTTGAACCTCTGTTCCCAAAATGGCCGACAAGTGAAGTGCCGGTTGGACATATAACAAATGGAGTTCACATGCCAACCTGGGACTCAAAAGAAGCAGATGACATATGGACACAATTTTGCGGTAAAGATCGCTGGCTTGGGACGAATGTGACACTTGAAAAGGATATACGTCGTGTTTCTGATGAAAAACTCTGGGAATTGCGTACAAAAGCAAATAAGTCACTTATTGAATTTGCCCGCGAATATTTTTCGAAGCAGTTGCACGGATCCGGACATTCACCTGATTCGATTGAAAGAGCAAAGCATTTATTTAATCCGGACATATTAACAATTGGTTTTGCAAGACGATTTGCTACCTATAAAAGGCCCAATTTATTGCTGCATGATCCTCAACGGCTTTTAAGGTTGTTAACCAATCATGAGTTCCCGGTGCAACTCATCATTTCAGGGAAGGCTCATCCAGCCGATCAGGCAGGACAGAATCTGATAAAGGAATGGATCCGTTTTATCCGGCAGAATGGTGTTCATCCGCCTGTAATATTTCTCAGTGACTATGATATGCATATTTCGGAAAATCTCGTTTGCGGTGTTGATGTCTGGATNNATTAATCTTTCGGAACTTGACGGTTGGTGGGCCGAAGCTTACTCACCGGAAGTGGGCTGGGCACTGGGAGATGGTAATGAACATGGTGACGATCCGGCCATCGACGCCATCGAAGCTGAACAACTTTATAATATACTTGAACAACAGGTTGTACCTGAATTTTACAATCGGAATGAAAAAGGGATCCCCACCCGCTGGATATCGCGAATGAGGGAAAGCATGGCACAACTGACGCCGCGGTTCACTGCCGACAGGACAGTGAGGGAATACACGGAACAACATTACCTGCCTGCTTCCTCAGCCTACCTTGAGCGCGCAGCCAGTAAAGGTGAAAAGGGGAAGCAGATTGCAGACTTGCTGCGTAACCTTGATCAAAAATGGGGTTCAATGCATTTTGGTGAAGTGAAGTTCGAATCCGTTGACCAATACAATAAAATTGAAGCTCAGATCTATTTTGGTGATCTCAACCCCGATACATTACAGCTTGAGCTGTTTGCCAATGGTATTGACGGAGAAAGTCCTCAAGTGCAGAAGATGATAAGAGGCGCAAAAATTGAAGGAACAGATAATGCATATTATTATAATGCATCTGTATCTTCAGGACGTCCTGCAACAGATTATACTCCACGGGTGATACCAAACCTGCCTGGCGTTTCAGTTCCTCTTGAAACTAATCTGATCCTCTGGCAGCATTAATTTTTAATCAGTTTAAAATACATTGAAAATGCAAGATTCAGTCAGGGTAACAACATTGTTTTTAGATATCGGAGGCGTAATGCTATCCAACGGATGGGGTCATGTGTCGCGCAGATCAGCTGCTGATGTCTTTAATCTGGACTTTGACGAAATGGATGAACGGCATCATTTAATTCAAACTACCTATGAAGAGGGAAAGATAACTCTGAGTGAATACCTTAAAAGAGTAGTGTTCTACCGGAAGCGCTCTTTCACAATAGCCCAATTTCGTGATTTTATGTTCTCGCAGTCCACTCCGAATATAGCGATGATTGAGTATATACGGCAACTGAAAGACCAGTATAATCTGAAAATAGCCGTTGTCAACAACGAAGGGCTGGAACTGAACGAACACAGAATAAAGAAATTTAAGTTGAATCAGTTTGTTGATTTTTTCATTTCCTCCTGTTTCGTCCATTTTCGAAAGCCCGATGCAGATATTTTCCGTATTGCGATTGACATTGCTCAGGTACCGGTCCAGCATGTTGTATATATTGAAGATATGCAGATGTTCGTTGATGTTGCCAGCGATTTAGGGATCAGAAGTATTCATCATAAGAATTATTTATCAACATCTGCAGAATTGTCCCTTATGGGATTAAAGAATGGATAAAAAAAGAGGAATAATTCATGAAGAAAGAACGGTCATTCATATTAACCATTAACGGTGGTTCTTCTTCTATTAAGTTTGCACTTTACAGGCCTGGTAAGATACCAGCCATGTTCCTTTATGGGAAAATTGACAGGATAGGACTGCAAGATTCGACATTTACCTTCAATAATGAGAAAGGAGTCCATCAGGATATTCCTGAGGCAGGAGTTTCTGATTATCACTCATCTGTGAATTTTCTTATGGATTGGCTTGAAAAGCAGATAGATTTTTCTTTGATCAGTGGGGTAGGACATCGTGTAGTTTTCGGAATGAAACATACTGATCCTGAACTAATCACTGATGAATTGTTGGATGAACTGCACCGTATTATCCCTTATGATTCAGATCATTTGCCTGCAGAGATTGAATTGATCGAGGTTTTAAGTCAGCGTTATCCAAATCTGAAACAGGTGGCTTGTTTTGATACAGCGTTTCATCGCACAATGCCACGGGTGGCTAAATTGCTTCCTATTCCCCGTAGGTTTGACAAGATTGGAATCCA
>PMNJ01000319.1 GCA_003162595.1 Bacteroidales bacterium
GCTGACATTGAGTTTACCATAGCAGCCACTTTCGAAACATTTCCTCCGGCAAAGAGAGTAAAAAATCTCGCCATGATCATGAATACCGGGTTTCCGGGGGGATGGCCGACTTCAAGTTTAAATGCAGAAGAAATAAACTCACTGCAGTCCCACAAACTTGTAGTTGGTTCGATTGTCATTAAGTAGGTAACAGCTGCAATAGCAAAGGCAACCCATCCTGTTATATTGTTTATCAGCCTGTAGTTTTTCTCACTCATTTATAAAAGATTATAGGTATTGATAAATTGATTAGTCAAGATAAAAGAACGAAAATAATGATTTTTTCTTACAGAAGAGAGTAATAAAAATTGATGATCAGTAAACATCCCAATAAATTCATTGATTTTCAAGCGATTTTGGGTTTAAATTTCATAACTACTTAAACCATGAAGGTAAAGGCGCATTTGTATATATGCTTAATTCGGATATTGATCCGGAAATCTGTTAGTTCAATAAGAAGAACAGAATTTTCAATCAGTTATTTAAACCGCAATTATGTTTTATAAAGAAACAGGATGAGAATAAAAAGAGCTGATATCTGGTATTAGTTCAGTACATACCAATTTAATCCCGGTTAATAATTTACAGGTTATTTGATTTTCAGGTTGAAGTCTGTTATTTTTTATCTGAGGTCTTAATCTCAGTATCTTTCGTCTCAGGCTCTTTTTTTACCGGTTCATCATCAAGTTGCGACGCTTTTTTAAATTCTTTCATACCCTGACCTATTCCTTTCATCAATTCCGGAATCTTCTTCCCGCCAAATAATAATACTATTACTAGTACTATTAAAATGAGGTGCATTGGACTACTAAAATCAAGCATGTCAAATTTTTTTTAGGTGCATTATTATCAACTAAAATTTAAAACAAAAGTCTATCCATTCATTTAAAAATATTCATGGATAGACTTTGTCTTTTCAGGCATTAAGAGTTCATCCTGAATAACTACTTCAAGATTATTTTTTCTTGGTAGAGTGATGTTTGACAGCTGCTTGAGGAAGTTTTTTTACAAACACTCCGTCTTTGTCATAAACAAGAGTTTCTGTTGCAGTNNACAACAACTACATTGTAAGTAACAGAATTATTTGCTGTAACGCTGGTTGCTTCTTTAATTGTATAACCTGCATAATCTTTAGCAATATTATCTGTTATTGTTTTCTGAAGATCAGCCACCTTTACTGTGGTTTTGGTAGACTTTGCATTGGTGACGGTTGTCTTGGTAGCCTGTGCGTTGACAATCAGAACCGACATCATCAATACCATAACAAAAAGTACTTTTTTCATAATTATATATTATTTGATTAACAAATACAAAGGTACTACCAGATTCTGAAGCAAGGCTGAAGTTTGGAATATTTAACATATTATTAAGATATGGCGAAGATAATATAAAATTCACAAGTTGAGGAACGAAGTGACGAAATCCCGCAAAGCGGGAACAAAAGTTCTTTACACTTTATATAATTTTACTTTTATCTTTTGTCTTATGTATAAATATCCTTTCTTTTATAAATCCGGTAGGAGAGACCTGTCAGAATTAAAGAGATGCCGATGAAATATGCAAGATGCCATATATTTATTGTATAGGCCGGATTAGTTGCATCAACATTCGCAAATCTGAATGGGCTTATGAATCCAATTTTTGCAGCGCCTTCAGTGATCTTTGAAAGCGTGAAAATAAAATAAAAGATCAGTACAAGCCCGATGCTGAAAGTGGTTATCGGTTTTGCCCTCTTAATAAGGGTTGAAATAAAAAGCCCTATTGAACCAAACAGGATATTTAATAATAAGGTATACAATGAAAGAATTATAAATGCCCTGATGCTGAAAGGTCCTTTCATAACAAGTTCCATGCATATAAATCCTGCCAGGGCCGTGACAATGTTCAACAAAAATACATTAGTGAAAAGAACTGACAGTTTACTGAAAAAGATCTCACTTCGTGTGATGGGGCGGGTCAGCAGGTATTCTGCGGTTTTATCATATTCTTCCTTGAGCAGAATATTTGAAGAGAGCACGATTGAAAAAATACTGCCGAGTACCATCATATATATGACATTGTTGGCAGAATAAAATCCAAGCACTGAAAGCAGGTCATTAAAATTCGAAATGCCTTTGAACTGGAGGGCTCCTTTGGGAATGAGGCTAAGCATCCCTACGACCTTCGACTGGTTTTCCATAAATGTCCGGTAGAATGACATAGTAACCACAATAAGCAAGGTTATTACAATCATCCATATCGTGAGACTGAATACGTTTCTTCTTATCTCCTTTAGAAAAAGGTTTCTGTTCATTTGTTTTGTACCTTAATTTTTGTAATAGTGCAGGAAAATTTCATCAAGCGAAGGCTCTTCGATCATGAGATTAATTATTTTCTTTCCCGACATAAAATTAATGAGTTCATTTATATTGCCTGAATACATAAAAGAGAGTGTATTTCCGGGTCCGGCGATTACATTTTCTACGCTCTGTATACCAAAGCTTTCTGTAATCATGTGATCCCGGAACTCGACAGAAACCTTTTTTAATTGTTTTTTTCTCAGATTGTCAATGTCTTCAATCTTAATGATTTTTCCTCCTTTTATAATCGCCACCCTTTTACAGAACATCTGTACCTCACCAAGGATATGTGAAGAAAAAAAGATGGTCATCCCTTTTTTATTCTCTGAACGCAACAATTCAAAAAATACTGATTGCATCAGAGGGTCAAGTCCTGTTGTCGGCTCATCAAGTATTAAAAGCTTAGGACTATGCAGCAGGCTCTGAATAATTGAGACTTTCTTACGGTTTCCAAGTGAGAGGTCAGTAATCTGCCGGTTCAGGTCGAGTTCAAACAATTCCGAAAGCTCAGATATCCTCTGCTCCCCATTGTGTACCTCGTAAAACCGGATACAATAGCTAAGGAACTCGTGAACACTCATTGAAGAATACGCACTGGCATCTGAAGGAATGTAGCCGACTTGCATCTTAATCTTTTTTGTGTCCCTGATAACATCCATTCCCATTATCCTGGCGCTGCCTCCCGTTGGAAAGATCAGGTTCATCAATATTCTTATTGTAGTAGATTTGCCAGCCCCGTTTGGACCTATAAAGCCAAAGATCTCTCCTTCGTCTATCCGGAGATTGATATTTTCAATTCCCCTGGTTTTTCCATAGTATTTTGAAAGATCCGTAATATCGATAACCGGTGAACTCATGGAGTACAGGTTTGGTTCCTTGCTCGTAGCAAGACTATTTCTGATTGCAAAATAACCAAGAATAAAAAGATTATGTTGTAAAATAAAGTTTTTCTAAAAGCTTTCAAGGCCTTTTGACTTATCGTTAGGTGCAAGACCTGCCAATGTGCCTTCAAAAGTATTGGATTTTAAACTATTGTTTCTAATAATTATTTTCTTCTTTCCAGCATTAATTCCAGATCTTCTTTTAATGATGAAAGATCTTCTTCATGTTCGACCTCCTGGGTTAGTATTGACAGGATAATGTTGTATGTAACAGGATCTGCCTCTCTTGTAATATCGAGTAATCCACTATACACTTTAATTGCACACTGTTCGCCCTTAATATTCTGGTTTAATATTTCTTCAACGTACGGATCACTAGGAATATCGTATCCGCAATTAGTCAGTTTAAACCATTCCTGGGGTGAAAGAACAGGTATTCCATCAAGTTGAATTATTCTTGTGGATAACAGCTCTGCATGGCTTAGTTCCTCTGTAGCATGTAAAGTAAGCTCTGCAATTACAGCATCTTTCATCGGACCCTTGACCACTTTAGCGCCGATCCAGTATTGATAATAGGCAAGCCATTCATCTGACAATGCTTTGTTCAATAAGTTGATTAATTTATCAACATCCATTTTTACGATTGATCTTCCTTTTTGTCCCATAATAATGTGATTTATAATGTTTAAATTTAAAATTCATACCAAGTCCTTTTACAAGATTAATGGTGAGCTCTTTGCCTACCTTACAGAGACGGGATAACTGTCTTCATTTTCGAAGTACTGCTTGCCTGAAGCAGTTCTGAGTTTTTTACCTTTCATAATTACAGTTTTATTTTGGTGCATTTTTATCTGTAAACTTCCCAATGATCTGAAGTTTCAGATCTTCAATTTTAAACCCGGGAATACATTTTTTTTCAAAATGTTTTTCCAGTATTTCATTTAATTCATCATCCAGATAATCCTCTATTCTGTCCGAATCAGAAGCATATAAATGGTGATGCTTTTCAAGAAATGCGTCGTACCTCATAACATCTTTTTCTGTTTTCACTTTTTTGATTAACCCTTTTTCCGCCAACGCATCAAGCACTTTGTAAACAGTGGCTGTTGATATATTTGGATGGTTTTTTCTGATATAGTCAATGATATTCTCAGCCGTAGGGTGATTATTGAGTTTAATGATGGCTTCCAGAATAGCCATTCTCTGGGGTGTTACCTTAAGTCCTTTCTCAATCAGTTTATTTCTTATTTCATTGTTTTTCATGGCTAGCCACTTTCTTATGAGAATGATTCTCCTTTAATAATCAACAAATTTATAATATTATTTGAAGAAAGTCAAATTTATGCAATACTATTTTTCATTGGAAGTGAATAGTTATATTACACTCTTTGGTAGCTTTAATTATTCCGGTCACTTTGTTTCAGCATTTTTTTATTTAATAAGTTTAAGCGTAACTTAGGTGAAATTTCCTTGAAAATTAATTTCAATATTCATGCTTTATATCAATGCTCACGTCGTGATCTTCCTTATAATTTTATTACTCATTGATCTATATGCTTTTCAGGCATTTCGATTTGCATCCAGAGGCTATTCACAAATTGCGATTCGATGGATAAAGACTATTTATTGGTTTATTTCATGTTTTTGTTTTGCATTAATCGTTTTTACTCAATTTTCTGACTGGCATACCTGGAACATATATTTTAGAACATATAGTTTGGCCCTTCTGATTATTCTCATTACTTCAAAAATTGTTCTGGTCCCGTTCGTTCTTGTTGACGATATAGTCAGACTCTTCCGCTGGTTATTAATAAAAATTTCATCCTGGTTTAAAAGGCCAGGTCCCAAAGAAAATGTCCAGCAGGCTAAAACACTAAGCCGTTCTGATTTTATTATCAAAACAGGCTTGCTTATTGGCTCAATTCCTTTCTTCAGTATGATTTATGGAATGGCGTTCAATCCATATAACTACAAGATAAGAAAGTTGAGACTCATCTTACCTGACCTTCCAGGTTCATTTGATGGTTTCAGAATAGTTCAGGTTTCCGATATTCACACAGGTAGTTTTTTAAGTACAGAACCGCTTGCCCGGGCTGTCAAAATCATTAACCAGCAAAAACCAGATGTAGTATTTTTTACAGGTGATCTTGTTAATTACAGGCATGAGGAAGCTTTGAACTATATAGACATTCTGAAAGAAATAAGTGCTTTACACGGAGTATTTTCCATTTTCGGAAATCATGATTATGGTGATTATACTAAATGGAAAAATATAGAAGCTAAAGAGAATGATATTAATGAACTAAGAAAAATTCATGGACGAATGGGATGGAATTTGCTTTGGGATGAACACCATTATATTGAACAAAATGGAGAAAAAATTACTGTTATCGGGGTTCAGAATATCAGCGGCCATGGTTTTACCAGTTATGGCAGTATAGAAAGAGCCACAAAAAATATCAACTACAGCCCTGTTAACATTTTACTCTCTCACGACCCTTCTCATTGGAGGAAAGAAGTAATTAACAAGTATCCCAATATTAACCTAACCCTATCAGGGCACACACACGGAATGCAATTTGGAGTGGAAATGCCTGGTTTCAAATGGAGCCCAATCCAGTATATCTATAAGGAATGGGCTGGCATGTACCAGGAAAAGAATCAGTATTTATATGTAAACAGAGGGTTGGGATTTATAGGTTATCCGGGTAGAGTTGGAATTTTGCCTGAGATTACCGTAATTGAATTAAAAAAGAAAGAAATGTAAATACTTGAGTATATAAACATATTTACCATCGATAATAATGTGTTTGAAATGAATTCTTGAGCATAGCTGGAAAAGTCAGTGGTCAGGAAGTGTGTCTGTTTTGAGTTAATACAGCAATTTCCAGAGCAAACAGATACTTTTATCATAAATTCAAAGGCACGGTTATCTTAAAACTTATGTTCCTGCCCATGTTATAAATGCCGCTTCTTCCAGTTGGGTTATCTGGATACTCTTCAAAATATTTTAACCTGCTCATATGAGATTGATAAGCAACATCAGTAATATTATTGCCCAGAATATTAATACTAACAAGCACCTTTCCCTGGCGATTTGTAAGATCAGCGCCCACTCCAGCATCAAAAAGGACATAACCGGGAGTCGGCGTTTCTGTGTTATCTGCAGAATATACTCTGTCCTGTTTTGCATAATATTCCATGCTGATCTTTAAGTACAATGAACTAATATGTTTCGATTTACTTTTTATGTTGGCTCTTAATTCTGTATTTGTATGCAGGGGAGGAATAAACGGCAGGTATTTGGAACTATCAGTCACCTGGATTCCATTTCCACCTTTGTTTAAAGCATAAGTTACAGAGATGGAATTTTCAAAATGAAGCCAGTCATAGGGATGAATATCGAGATTTGCTTCCCACCCATATAATTGAGCTTTTGCCTGTTGAAATTTAAAAGTCTGATTACCTTTAATAATCACCGAATCTTGTCGTAGATGGTTTAATAATTTCTGATTAAATATGTAGTTAGAAATATTGTTATTGAACAATTCCATATTACCACTAACATGATCTGATCTGTAAGAAATCCCAAAATCTTCCTGAAGACTGAATTCAGGTTTAAAAGAAGTATTGCCGATCTGGTAAATCAGAGTTCCCGGATGAACCCCATTAGCTGATATTTCTGCTATATTGGGGGCACGGAATCCCCTGGCAATATTAGCTTTTACCAAAAACTTCTTTGTAATATTATAAGTCGCACCAACGCTTGCTGATATGCCTGAAAAGGTATGTTTAAAACTGTAGAATGGATGATCTGCCATCGCCGTATCCGGTAAACTTACCTGCATATCAAAACCTGTCTGTGGATTGGAGCGGGTATACATTGCATCATTTCTAAAAATACGGGTGTCATATCTGGCACCTGCGCTCAAGTCCAGTTTCCCTATGGTCTTTGTTGTCAAAAAAAATGGCCCAATCTCAAACTGGTTATAATCTGGTATTACAAATTCGGTACCCTTGTTAGTGTTTCGCTGATACATACCATTTATACCAATAGTTGTTTCCCATCCTTTAGATTCCGGAATGAGATATTTTATGTCGTAAGTAAGCGTTTTCAAATCAAGGTAAAGGCCCGGGATATCAGGGAATTCCGGATGGCTGAACTCCCTTCGTATGCTTTGTTGGTATCCCAGTATCAGCCCTAGTTTACTTTCCCCGATGATAAAATTATTTGTTGAATATATACGGTAATGCTGGACATGTTGATGTAAAGAAGTTATTTTATATGAATTTAATTCAGCATCTGAAACAATTGGTCTGAAAGTATCGGCTTCAGTAACTTGCTTTGTGAATTTCCTTGTAATTGAGTCGCGGCTTCCATCTGGAATTTCCTGTAAGTCATCAAATACTGAGAAGTTGAGATCTGAATAACCCCATTTTTTATTCAAGCCAGCATGTCCGCTTAAGTCTGTTTCATTAAATGCTGTGCCATATACACGTCCATCATACCTGTTCTGATAATTCGTGGCTTGTTTATGTGATATTACTCCTCCCCAATTAAGACCGTTCTTGTTTCCCGCCAAAGCAGCATGAGCAGCCATAAGACCATTATTTGTCTGGTAATTTGTTTCTACATGACCTTTTATTGTTCGATCCGGAACTGGTTGAGCGGGGAGCATATTAACTACACCAGCCAATGCATCAGAACCATAGATTAAACTTGCAGGACCTTTCACGATTTCAATCCGGTCTACCGCATTTTCATCAATTTCAATCCCATGTTCATCACCCCATTGTTGCCCTTCCTGTCTCACCCCATCAAATAATGTCAGTACACGGTTAAACCCTAGTCCGTGAATAAATGGTTTTGATACATTCGGACCTGTCGTCACAGCGCTAACCCCAGGAAGCTTTGCAATTGCATCAATTATATTCGTGTTTAAATTCTGTTGCAATTCCCGACTGTTGACGGTAATCATTGGAACCGGAGTTCTGGTAATTTCTGTCGCCCTTGATGAACCGGTAACAACAACTTCGTTCATTTCTGTAATGGCTTGTTCCATAATAAAGTCTCTGGATGTGATTGTTGCCAGGTCTATATTTTCAACCACTGACTTATATCCGAGGAAACTGACTTGAATAATAACTTTTACCTTGGGAAGATTCTCAATTTTATAAACACCGTTTATATCTGCAATTGTTCCTGTCTTAAGTTCAGGAATATAAACTGTTGCACCCGGAATGGGTTCTCCAGTTATATTGTCAGTAATTTTACCGGTTATTTTATTTTGTGCGTTTGTGATATGATACGACAAAATCATTATCAAAATGATCAGTATTTTTTTCATTATATTACGTATTGAATATAAAACAAATTTTCAAAGACCCCCTAAAAGAGGCTGTATTTCAAATTTGTATAACAGGTGGACCACGTAATGAAAATGAAAATGGAGAGAGATTAGAATAATATCGGGAATTGTAATTATTAGAGTAATTATCTAAAGGAGTTTCCTTTTGTAAATTAATATTTTCAGACCTTGAAAGAAAAACAGAAAATTCGAAATTACATATGAGGCACCTTTCATGGAGAGAATGGTAATGTTTCTCATTTTTGGCTTTACATTCAAAGTTCTCATGATGGTGTTCAATTTTAACAATTGAAGGCAGAAGAAAAACCAGTAATAACAGTATAGAAGTAATATTTTTGAATCTTCTAATCATGCATTGTTCGTTCTGTTTTGTCAAGGTGTAATTCTTTATGAAAAACAAAGGTCAAATCTAATTGTTTTGGACTGATTAATGATATTTCACTTATATTTTATCTATCACTCTCTAAATTTAAATATTCGTTAACCTGAGAATTTATCTGAGTTATTCTATTTAGGGAATGTGCTAAAATTCTTCTGGATGAATGCCCCGTTTGGCCAAAACTAATTCAACTTCATAAATCAATTGTCAAACTATTTTGATTTTTAAGTTTTGTCATAAATCTCCAGTGCAGCAGGAAGGCAGCTTGCAACTCCTTTTAATCCGCAAACCGACAAGGTGATAAGGATGGTATCTTTTATTTTTTCCCTTGTCGCAACAAGCTCTTTTGCCATCTGGACGTGAAAGTACATCGCAGTAATATCACCCATTGAAGACTTTATCCCGATATAAACCAGTTGTTTTGTTTTAGGATCAAGTCCGGAAGTGTTTTTCAATGCGTCAATTAATCCATCGAACGCTTTTGCAACCGCAGGCGCTTCTTTCTGAAAAATGTCAAGTGGGTTCATTCTAAAATTTTTAGATGGTTATTTGCTTTCCCCTTGATTTTCTTATAGTTTCTTAGCTACCACTAAATATCCAAGGCCATCATATACCTCATTCTCTTTTACATCATATACCGAATCAGGAACTATAGGACGAGGTTTTGCAAAACCTGGATTGATTTTCAGCATCAGTTTTTTTCTTCTTTCGTGCTTATAATTATCTGAGAATCCCTCATCACCCCAGCTCACAATACCATCTTTTCTGACAACCCGGATAAATTCACTGATTGCTTTTTGAGGATCGTTAAAAAGATTTACTCCACCAAAGTGATACAAAGCGTCAAAACTATTGTCGGCAAATGGCAGGAACTGGGCATTCCCATGAATCAGCTGAACATTAAGGCTCTTATTTCGTTTCTGACATTGCAGTAACATTCCCATTGACAGATCGAGCGCTACGAGTTCTCCTTTTTCGCCAATGTCATTTCTCAGGAATTTCTGGAACACTCCCGGACCGGGAGAAACCTCCAATACCTTCATGCCTGGTTTTAATCCAAGGAAAGATATAATCTGTTGTCTTCCCTTAATCATATCCACACCTGCAAGCAGTTTTCCCATTACTCTCTCATTCAGATCGTAAAGCGGTGCCAGCAGATTATAGAATTTGTTGTATTTTGCATCATCACCGCCTAAATCGTCAGGATAAACAATTGATAAGATATCATTTTTTACTTTGAATACTTTCGCACCCGACTCATAATTGCTTCCGTTGTATTCCAACATGTTCAGGGTTTCCGGACATCTTAATCTGTCAATTAACCAATCAGTGTACATAATAGGACTTTATTAATTTGTTAATATCACTTTCAACCAAAAGTAAAGAGATATCTTAAACATTAATATATATTTTAGGTGAATATCTCATTTTTACCGATAAATGGAGGGTGTTAAACATAAAAAAAGGGGTGTAAAAAACACCCCTGGACAATCTCAATCAGTTAAGATTAAAGACCTTTGTTAAGTGCGGGAGCTGCTTTGAATTTTACAACTTTTTTAGCAGGAACGTTAAGTTTAGCACCTGTACGAGGATTACGAACTACTCTTGCACTTCTTTTGTCAACTTTGAATGTTCCCAG
>PMNJ01000073.1 GCA_003162595.1 Bacteroidales bacterium
AGTGTCGATCCGGAAGGCATAGTAACTGAAAGTCTGAAGCTTGATGTCTCGACATCCTTGGTTGAACTGACACTCAGGCTAAGACTGATAAGTAGTGCAGCGAAGAAAACAATGAGTGTACCTATAATTGTACCTGCCGGATTTCTCATACTGGCCTTGAGAGTGAGATAATACCCCTGAATGAGCCGGTTATGTATTGAAAGCTTTTTAAAGACTCCCAGATCAGACACTTTCACCAGTTTAAGAATATAGTGTGCTGCCATTGGAATGAAAAGAAGAGCTACAAATAATGAAATTATCAGGGTGGAGACGATTGAAACGCCTATATTCTTACCTATAATCTTGATCATGAAGTTGTCTGAGAAAAGAAATGGCAGAAAAACAGTTATGGTTGTAAGAGTAGCGGCGAAGATTGATCTCCATACTTCGCTTGTTCCCTGTTTTACGGCTGTATCAATATTCTCTCCCTGGCTTACAAGCCGGTAAATATTCTCAAGGACAACTACCGAATTATCCACAAGCATGCCTATGGCAAGAGCCATCCCGACCAATGTCAGACTGTTTATTGATATATTGTATGCATAGAAAAAGTTGAATGCAGCGTAAACCGAGATGGGAATTGAAAGTGCAATTATAAAAACAAGGCGGATATTCCGTAAAAAGAACCATAATATGAGTACTGCCAGCAAACCTCCAATGACAGCCAGATGAATTATCTGGTTTAAGTTGTTCTCCATTATTTCGGCATTATTGTTCTGAACAACTATTCCGACACCTTCAGATTTCAGATTTTCATTAAGTGTCTTAATTACATCAACGGTTTTGTGTGAAAGATCTATCAGGTTGACCTGATCATCGTTTACCAGAGTTACCGTTACGGCATCGAGCCCATTGACCCGGCTATATGAAGTTTGTTCCTTGACACCAAAAATAATCTCGGCAATATCTTTCAGGGTCACTGACCCGTTTGGTTTTACGATAATATTTCCAATGTCTTTAACATCAGTATATTCAGATGTAACATTTACAAAAAACTTATTTGTTCCCTCTTTCACCGATCCGACAAAAGTCTGCAGCTTTCCATTGTTGTTCAGAAGATTTGTGACCTGTGCCATGGTTATACCATAGGCTTTGCAAGCTTTTTCATTAAGCCTGACCTCAATGGATTTTTGCTGACCTCCATAAACCTGAACACCGGCTATACCAGTAATATTCTCAAGTTCAGGGGTTATTTCCTCATCTGTTATATTACGGATCCTGTCAATGCCTCCTTCACCTCTGATCTGTAACTCCATGAACTGGCTTGTAATCTGAGTGAGATCAATTTTTACAACAGTAATTTTGAACTCAGACGGCAGAGTTGCCTTCACCACATTTATCTTCTCCTGGAGTTTCAGGTTGGAATACTTCATGTTGGCATTCTGATTGTAATAAAGGATTATTGTCCCGGAACGGGAGGTAATATTGGATTCAATCTTTTCAATGCCTTCAAGTGTACCAATAGCTCCCTCAAGCGGAACTATAGTTTTGCTTTCAATATAATTGGGATCCATCTCAAGAGACGTGGTAACCTGGACAATGAGAGTCGGAAGCTGTGAATTAGGAAAAAGTTCTATCGGGAGTCTCTTATAGGAAACATAACCAAGCAGTGTGAGCCCTATAAAAAACATGCAAATAAGAACCTTTCTTTTTATAATGAAATTCATTTTATTTTCCGGTCTTAGTCTTCATAAATAAGTTAGCCATTAACTGATTTTTTCCTTGTAATCATTTCACTGAAGGAATCAAAAACCCAATATACACAGGGGATCACTATCAGGGTAAGGATTGTTGATGTAACCAGTCCGCCAATAACTGCGAGCGCCATCGGAGATCTGAGTGACGCACTTTCACCGATACCGATTGTAAGTGGCAGAAGCGCAAATATTGTTGTAAGACTTGTCATCAGGATAGGTCTTATTCTTTGCGATCCTGCCGTTATAATTGAATCTTTTTTGTTTAATCCGGTCAGGCGCAGCTGATTTATACGGTCAATAAGAATAATTGCATTGCTGACTGCAATTCCGCCTAGCATTATGATGCCTATATATGCCATCATGTTGAGACTTTTTCCCAGTATAAAGAATGTCAGGATGGTTCCGACGGCAGCAAGTGGGATTGTTAATAGAATGACAAAGGGTTGAATTATTGATTCAAATTCAGCTGCAAGTACCATGAAGACCAAAATAATTGACAGAATAAGAGCAAATGTCAGATTCGCCATTGATTCTTTTCTCATCAGTTCTTCCCCAGTTATCTGGATCCTGTAGTTAGCCGGTAACGGCACTGATTTCAATAATTCCTGGGCATCTTTTACAACTTTGTCAAATGGTTTGGATTTATTAACCATGGCATATATGTAGCTTGTCCTGCTCTGGTCGCGCCTGGTAATTTGTCTTGGAGAGATGACTTTTTTAACGGTAGCCAACGAACTCAAAGGTACCTTTACAGAGCCTGCTGTAATCAATAGATCTTCAAGCTGATGAAGAGATATATCTTCTAGTTTTATCACTATGTCCTTTTCTTCTCCTTCCTTTTCCATTGTACCTGCAGAAGCGCCCGACAGATAGCTCTGTATCTGGCTGATTACACTTGTTACTGAAACATTGTAAAAACTGGTTTTGAACCTGTCAACTGCCACTTCTATCTCGGGAGTCCCCTCGTCAAGGGAAGTAGTAATATTATAAAGGCCGCTATTTTTCTGAAGCACAGTTTTTGATTCATTAATTATCTTTTCGATTTCGGCATAGTCTTTACCTTTTACCTCAACAACAAATGGCGCTTCGCTGGTTCCCAAAGAAGTCTGCAGTTCTGTTTCTTCCTGGGAAAAACTTACCTCAAGATCAGGAATGGTCTTAAGGTATTTCTCAACTGTTCTTATAACTTCTTCTGTTCCAGATGCATATTCACTTTTCAGAAATATTTTGATATTTGCAACATTCTCATTTGTGGAAGTCGCCGATTGAGCAGTTGTCGTATTAATATCCCCGCCCGCCTGGCTGTAAATCATTCTTATTTTGTTACCAAGAATTTCATTGATAGTTCCTTCTATTTCTTTGATTGTGCTTTGGGTGCGTTGCAGATTTGTACCTTCCGGTAATTTCAAGCCTATCGTAAATTCGGATGAAGCTGATTTTGGCATATACTCGCTTCCAAGTTTTGGAATGAGAAGTACAGTCAAACCCATAAACAGGATGGAAAGAATTATTACAATTAACCTCCTGTCGATAATTTTTGAAAGGAACTTCGGATACCATCGGAATTGCATCGGACTGCTAAGCTGAACACTTTGACCTTTCTTTTCACGAAAAAGAGTACTTACCAGCATTGGAATAACAAGCATTGCAACGAATAAAGATGAGATAAGCGCAAATGCCACCGTCCAGGCCTGGTCTTTGAACATTTCACCTGAAGCCCCCCTCAGATAAACAATAGGAAGGAAAACAACTATTGTTGTGATTGTTGAAGCGGTTATGGCTCCTCCAACCTGACCCGTTCCGACAATTGCCGCTTCACGTAATGACATTCCTTCGTCCCTGTTTCTGGTAATATTCTCGAGGACTACAATGGCATCATCTACGAGCCTGCCGGCCCCGAGCGCCAAACCGCCCAGAGTCATTATATTTAATGTAAGGTGATTAAAATACATAAGGTTGAATGTTGCAATGATTGAAATAGGAATCGCAACACTCACCACCATTGTGGTACCTATTCTCCGAAGGAAAACATACAAAACAATCATTGCAAGGAAAATCCCGATAAGCCCTGAATTTTTTACCTCTGTGATCGCATTATCAATGTATTTTCCCTGATCCTTTACAACAATGAATTCATATCCGGGAAGAGCTTTTGTCAGAGTACCCAAAGCATTGTTAAGGTTTTTAACGGCTTCAACAGTGTTAAATTTGGGTTCTTTATAGATTGACAAACCTATACAGCGTTCTCCATTGAGAGTTATAATATTCTGAGGATCTTTGTTTTCATATTTTATTGTAGCTACATCCCTAAGATAAACAGGAACTTTGTCAGTCGAAGCAGCAGTAGAGGTGCTTCCTGTTGTTGTTACTGTCTGGGTGGAGGCCTGTTTAAAACCGACTACAATGTTCTCAAGATCGGTTAGATTACTCATGACGCTTACACCTTTTACTACATACTTAAGACCCAGATCAACAATAGATCCTCCGGATACGTTCTTGTTATAATTTGCAATCTGTGCAGCTATAACATCAGAGGTCAGCCCAAAGGACTCAAGTATATATTTGTTGGTTTCAATTACTACCTGGCTCTCTTCCTGTCCGGTCAGTTTTACATCAGCTATCCCTTCAATCCTGATCAGTTCGTTCCTTATATAGTTTTCTGCAACTTTTCTTAATTCATCCATATCAGTAATTGCCTTGTTCTTCAAACCTACAATCATTACAGGAGAAGCGTTGGGATCGTACTGGGAGATATCAAACTCTGTGAGATCTGAATTCTGGCTGAAAGAGCTTAATGCCTTCTGCAGGTCGAGAAAGGCTTCATCCATATCTTTGTTCCAGCTATATTCTACAGTTATTTCTGCCGAACCAACCTGTGAAACAGATGATACCTGGATGACATCACTCTGTCGCATACAAAGTGATTCTATCTGATCGACATAGTTTTTCTCGATTTCTTCGGGAGGCTTTTCCCCGGCTGTGAGCTCAATATATATCTTCGGATTGTTAAGGTTAGGGAAAAGATCAGTCCCCAGCTTTCCAAGAGATATAACCCCAAGCAGGACTATGCCAAGTACAAGCATAGAAACTGTAACCGGGTATTTTACAGCAAATTGAGCAATCCTCTTCATGCTTCTTATTTAATTATTTTAACCTTTGACCTGTTACTCAGCGTTTCAAAACCGACGGTTACGAATCGTTCATTCTTAGTCAATCCTGCGGTTACTTCAACATCAGTCAGGTTTTCAATACCGGTCTTAATGATCCTTTCTGAAGCCAACCCACCACGATCTATAACGAAAATAGTTTTACCTCTCTGCCTTGCAAGGATTATACTTTTAGGAATCACAATAACAGAGTCTTTATGGTTTACAACAATATCGGCTTTTACAAACATTCCCGGTAACAGAAGATATTTTGGATTATGAATCTGGATTGTTCCGGGGAAAGTTCTTGTATCGGCATTAATTGCCGGAGCTAGTTGAGTTATATTACCGATTATAGTGTCTTTTGGAATAGTGTAATTTGTAAGCTTGACTAACTGATCAGGTTTTATTACCGAAACATATTTCTCAGGTAGCTGTACATTCATATACATCATCTGGTAATCCATTATTTGAACAATATCCGAGCCTGTATTAACCCTTGTCCCCTGAGTATAATATGGTAACTCAACTATTACACCGTCGATCGGAGCAATAATCCTGGTCTTTGCCATCGAAAGATTTGCACTTACAAGGGCCGACTTGGCATTTGCTTTATTTATTTCTGCCGTTTTAAGATCAAAAAGAGTAACTCCTCCTTTTTCAAATAGTGATTGTTGTTGTGCAAGCTGACTGGCTGTCAACTCGAGATTAAGCTGAGTGGTTTCAAGTTTTATATCATTTATATATTGCTGATCTTCCAATCTGGCTATCAGATCACCCGATTTAACCTTATCATTTAACTGCCATGCTTTTCCTGTTCGTGGATTTTTTTCAAGAAAATAGTTTGCTGTAATTTCAGATTTCACCAGAATCTGACCTATAGGAAAAGCTGTTCCGGATGTATTAACATATTCTTCAATTGATTTCAGAGAGGCATCCTGAACAGAAACCGGAATTTCAACATCTGCATTAAGGTTCTGATTCTTGTTATTGCAGCTGACAGCTGCAAATGACAAAGCTATTATTATGAACAAACTTTTTTTCATATGTGATTTATTTTTAATATTTTAACGTCTTCACAGGGATAACAGGTTGTTTTTTCTCAAAGTCGTAAAGTGTCAGTATTTTTAAATTCAGAAGTTCGAGTTTATAAGATATTAAAGAATTAGTGAACGTGAGCTTGTTTTGAGACAGCTGGTTCTGATAAATACTCAGATCCATTCCTGTTAGGTCCCCGTTTTTATATTTTTCAAGGTTTAAGTCGTAAGTCAGCTGTGCATTTTTGACCGACTGACGGGCGATTTCTATTTGATTTATGAGATTCCTGAGATTTCTGTAACTCTGTCTTATAGCCAGGATAATACTGTTCTGCTCTACTCCAAGATCAATTTTGTTCGACTCAATAGTTGCTTCACTTGCTTTTATTCTCGCTTTTTCTTCACCCCAATCCCATACAGGAATCTGGAAAGTCAAAGCTACATTTTCATTATTTTTCGGGTCACTGTAAATATCCTTTAAATATTTGTTGTTCCCGTTATATCCAAAGGAAAGGGCAAGGTTTCCATGGAATTCATTCAGGGCCTTAGTCTGAATGAGACTAAGCTCCGATGTTTCAATGTCTATCTTACTTTCTCTTATTTCCATCCTTGACGCGAGCCCCTGGTCAATGGCAAATGAAATATCGATCTTTACAGAGGTATCAACAGCGATATTTGGTATTACAATAATATCATCATACAAGTTCATCCCAATCATGTTTTTAAAAGCATCTTTGGAATTTTCAAAAGCAACCTGCTTGTTTTCATAATCCGACTTGGTTGTTGCAAGGTTCAACTCGGCTTGAAATTTTTCAGACTGGGCTGAAATTCCGGCATCAGCTTTATTCTTGGTTATTTCATAATTTTTCTTCATATCCTGATAAGCCTGGTCCGAAATATCCATGCTTTGTTGAGCCTGATATACCGCATAAAATGCCTGGGAAACGCTCTGCTCCATTGCCAGGAGTTGTATTGCATAATTAAGTTGAGCAGTCTCTAGCTGCAACTGAAGCGTTTTAAGATTGAGTTTGGTATGGTTATAGGTGAATAAAGGCTGATTCAGTTGAATCGAAAGGTCATTATTATAAGCTACTCCTGCAGTGGGGAATTTTTCGTTATAGATATTGTTGGTATAGCTGAAATTGTCGCTCAGAGTAATCGTCGCATCAGTAGGCAAAAAAGGCTGGACAACTGTGAATGAACCCGAACTCTGCAGATCCTTCGTAGTGTTAAAATCAGAAAAACTGCTATTGAACGCCCTGTCCTGTGAATAGGTTACAGGACTGACAGACAGAGCAAATTTTGATTTTAATGCATCATTCTGGGCATTAAGGTTTTCCTGGCTCCTGATGAGACTGAGCCTGGTTTTTAATATAGTCGGACTATTCGATTCAGCTGTGGTGAGCGCCTGTTCCAGAGTAACTCCGTTCTGGGAAAGTCCATTGAACTTCAATAGATTCATCAGTACGACTATTAAAAGGAAAGTTCGGTTTTTCCTATTGAATTGTTTTTTCATTCTATTTTGATTTATATCCTGCTATGCCTTTTTACTTTTGCCTTTTGGTTTTTACTTTTGCCTTTTGCCTTTTTACTTATTTCTGTCTTACCCATTTTATTGCATCTCCGATAACAGCCCTGCCGGCTGATAAATTTGAAAGAACAACTTTTGAAGTGTCGGCAGCGAGGTAATAAGTGCCCAGTTTGTTCCATCCGTTCTCAGCATTTGTATAATCAAGAGAAACCTCCTCACTTCCTCCGTCATGATATATACGGTAGTGAAATTCTTTATAGGGTGGGGAAGGAACTCCGTTGGCATCTCTTCCCTGGCCACCGGCTCCGGCTGGCTCCGGCGCTCCTCCTGTTCTGGCACCGCCTCCGAATCCACCTGCTCTGATCATCATCCGATCGGCTGTTTTACCAATAAAACAGAAAATATCGTAATAACCCGGCTTGTCGATAGTTGTTCTCCATGTCAGAGTCTTGTCTCCTTTGCCACTTTTTGTGTATAACGCAGACCGGATATATTTTCCGTAAAATGCTGACTGCACTACAGGTTGCCAGTATGATGGGATACTCATCAGACTTACTTGCTGGTAACTTGTTCCTTTCTTATTCTGAATTCCCAATAGTTTTCTCAGTCTGTTCTCTGTGATCTGCCTGCTGACTTTAAAACCCGGATCCTCGTTGTCAACTATTACGCTAAACTGATCTGAAGACGAAGGATCTGTAGAGACGATTTCTTCTCCGGAGAATTCCTTTATTACATCTTTTGATTTAATTATTTCATCAATTGGAAGAGTGATTTCTCCCGGAATGTTTTTTGCAAAAAGGGTATTTATCATCATTGCTCTCGGCTGGGCGTCTAGTACGATACCGATCTTTTTTGTCTCATGAGGTCCTAAATAAACAATTTTTGAGATATCTGCCGCTTCCATACCTCTTCCCTGAACAGATATCTGACCGCGTCCCTGCGCAGCTATCTGGAAGGTTCCCCCGCCACCTCCAAAACCTCCGCCTCCACGTCCGCCTCCGCCTCCGCCTCCGCCTCCACCGCGCATTGCACCGGTACGGAACGATATATTAAACAACCCCCCGGTAGCTTCCTGATTTGAAGCAACAAAGGTAACCTGATATCTTGATCTTTCATTAATTACGATTTCATTCGCCACCAGATTTGTAAAGAGGAATCCGGGTTGATCCTTGCCATTGAACCAATCTGAGAGATAAGGATAAAACTCAAAACCGAATTTATTTTTAATCTCATCATTGAATTTTGAAATGTCAACTCTTTTAAACTTATGGTCATCAATATATTTGGCAAACCATTCCTTAAATTCATCAATACCTGTTTTGGATCTTAATAGGTTAAAGAAATAGTCACCCTTGATTGTCAATACATTTTTTAAAGTATCTCCGCCCGGATTTTTTGCGAGCAATTCCTTAAAACTCTGGTTTTTAAGAATAAGATTTGCTTTGTCATTATCAGTAAGTGAGCCGGACATTGACTGAAAACCTGAAGCAACCGGCGAATTAACTTTCTGAAGATGAGATTCGAAAATTGCATTTATAACCGGATATTCCGACGAATAGAAATTATTCTTAAAAAAGTAAAAGCTTGGCCCCAGAAGATACCGCGTAGGTTCATTTGCAGCAATACCGTTTATAAACCTGAAATTTTCACCGCTTATGAAAGTGCTTCTCACGAAACTGTTAAAGATCCTTACCTGTAGTTCTTTATCAGTAATAACCTGTCCGCTGCGTGTCATCCTTTTTTTCTGCTGATTGAACAGCTTTAAGAAACCAGCCTGGTTCATCGTGGATAGTCTTTCAGGAAGAAGAACCATTGATGGCTGAACTTCTGCACGTGTTTGCGTGCTTTCCTTGGGGTAAGAATGAAATTGAACAGGGACCTCAAGCATGCTAAGCGTTTTGAAGGGATACTTTGTTGAGAAGTTTGACTCAAGATCTTTCATCAGACCCGAAATAAGCAGAGGTAAAGTGTCTTTTATTGCCTCGAGGTCCTTTTTATAATAATCATTTCCGGGGAAATGATATGAAATGTATTCAACCGAATCAACCTTTATTTTATCAGTCTGATAGTTACCTATTGCAAGGGTCAGACCGGTAAGCGGAGATTCAGGTTTAAATACAAAATATCCTTCTTCTTTGTACATTTTCCCCTGTGAAACCGGCAACAGATTATTCTCACCTTTTACTTTAAGGGTGTAATAAGTAAAATCTATCTTTATCTGGGCAGGATTTGATGGGTAGTAATTAAGTCCGGCAACCGGATACCAGTTAGTCTCAGGAGTAAGCAGAACATATTCCTTAGTAAGGAATGCTTGCCTTTTATTCACATTAATCATTGAAATTTTATACGGATTCTCCTTTATATTATCATTATAATTTGGATAACAAAATGATTCGTTGATGCTTCCTGAATAATCAAACTCTATCTTATCGCTATCCCCGGGATTAAGGATTTTTCCGGGATTTATTTCAATAATTTGATTTATTCTTTTGAAATTCAGCTCTTTCCTATTGGAAGATATTTTAGAAACAGTCAGTGAAGGATTGAGGGAAAAGTAATACTGACTGATGGTATCATTATTGTCATTTGAAATTTCCAAAACTACGGTTGCCTCAAATGAATTTCCCCTGTGAATAAATTCTATTGATGCATTTGTTACGCTGGCAAATTTTTTATTTTCAAACTCTCTGTTCGTCTCTATTGCCATTCTTTTGTCGGTTACTCCTTTTTTGTACGTTGAGTAGGTATTTAAAGAACAGATGACCGAGCCGGCCATAAAAACGAACAACAGTATTATAGTTAGGATCCTATGAACCTTTGATTGTGGCAATCGCTTGAATAACAAAATTGTTGCCATTATCAGGGAGAGGCCGGCAAAAAGATAGATAAGTCTCTGATTGATTATTACACTTAAATTGTCAAATCCTATCATGCCGGATTTAAATACCGGAAGACCGAAAGCCATATAATCGAAAATAGATCCTGCTTTGAAGTAGAGATAGAAAATATCAAGAGCTGCATAACCAAGAAGAATAAGAAATGTTATTGCCTGGTTTTTTAATAATGACATCAAAGTGAAAGACAATCCAAGACTGAAAATAATTGTCGGTATACTGATAATGAGAAGATAATACA